>AASF01000448.1 GCA_000168735.1 Candidatus Endoriftia persephone str. Hot96_1+Hot96_2
GCCTTGATCCTGACTATGTGCTCAAGGGCTACTTTGCAAAGACTGCACGAGGAATGTCCGCCATTCTGTATCCATCCCATTGAAGTTGATCCTCGCGTGAAGACTGTCGGTGAGGTTGAGGTCTTTGAGTTCATGGAAAATGAACTGAGAGACGGCAAGGGGTTGCTTATTGATGCTCGTACTTCACAATGGTTCAGGCGGGGTACTATTCCAGGGTCGATAAACATACCGTTCACTGTGCTTTCTGGGGATGCTGAAAATCAGGAGATGATTGAAGCGTTGCAGAGGTTTGGTGTGAAACGGCGCGGTAATGTTGGTTTCTTTACCCAGAAGATGGAAAAGGTGGGTTTTTTTGACGGTAAGCTGAAGACAGAAAAGTGGGATTTTAGCAATGCTAAGGATTTGATCGTCTGGTGTAATGGTCCCGCCTGTGGGCAGTCTCCCAGAGCCATTAAGGGGTCGCTTGGAGTCGGTTATCCGGCTGATAAAATCTACTATTATCGAGGTGGTATGCAGATGTGGCAGTTGTGGGGGATTGACAGTTG
>AASF01000447.1 GCA_000168735.1 Candidatus Endoriftia persephone str. Hot96_1+Hot96_2
GGCTCTGCAGCAGCCCCCCCCAGGTGCGTGCGCCCGCATCGAGATCAAGGGTGATGTCGCTCTTGCCATCCAGGTCCCGACTCAGATCGAGGTGGCGCAGCAACTGCCCATAATCCAATGTCTTAGCGTGGGCCAACAGCTTGAACTTTTTCTGCGGCCCACGCGGATCAGCATAGAGCTTGGCCCGTAGCGTACCGCCGCCGCTGAATGCCAGCTCGATCGGCACCAAGCGCAATCGCGCTCCTTTGGTCTGCAGCCGCAGCTGCCCCTTGCCGAGGCGACTCTTGCCATAGCGAAGACTCTTGAAGTCGAGATCCAGCTCCAGATCCGCTGCGGAGACCCACTCGAGCCGGATACGACGCTCGGCCATCCGCTGCGACTTTTTTCCCCGCAGGCCCGACTGGGCGGCAAACAGCTGCCTGAGATCGAGTCGCTCCGATGTCAGCGAGCCGCTCAAGGCTGGTCGGCTACCGCCCCGGCGAAGCTCGAGCCTGCCGCCGATCTGGTTGCGCCCCAGGGTGAGCGAAAACGGCTGCAGTCGTAGCCCCCGCTTCTGCAGCAGCAGGCTCATCCTGAGCCGGTGCGGCCAGCCTTTGCCCAGGCCAATTTGCCGACTCGCCCAG
>AASF01000446.1 GCA_000168735.1 Candidatus Endoriftia persephone str. Hot96_1+Hot96_2
TTCGTGTTCACTTACGTTCGTTTTGCTTATCCAGGACGCGCCAAGCTGCATCTTGTCATTGATGTGGTAGACCGCCCCCAATGACACTCCAAAACCAAATTTCTGATTTTGCGAGAAGGTAAATGAGGGATTGCTCAGGGCTAGACTCTGGTAGCCAATATTGATGGAGGCACCGAGAGAGAGCTTGTCGCTGACCTTGTACGCAACCGTCGGCGCCAACTTAAAAAAGCCCTTGGTGGTCACGAACTGCTGATCGTTGGGCAATGGAAAGGCATCCGGGAAGTCAACGCCAAACCCCGAGATGGCCGCCATGCCCAGGCCAAAATAAAGCCGATCGTTGACTTTGAACGCAGCGGTTCCAGACGGCATGAAGAAGAGGTTGGAATCACTCTCGTTGCCATTGACCTCTCTGGGAGGATTGAGAAACCCTGGGCTCAGATCGAACCTGACCTCTTCGATGCCGAGTTCGGCAATTCCCGCCGGATTGGTGAGTACGGTGCCGGTATCCTGCGGCGCTGCAACCACGGCGCCACCCATTGCCCCACTGAGTCGCGGTTACGCCCAGTACCTGATCCCCATTGGTCGCGTTCGCAGCCATCGGCAGGCTGCCAAGTAGCACAATTGCCAGGCTGTTTATACTTCTCTTTATCAACATTGTGGACTCCTCCGGATATTCTGT
>AASF01000445.1 GCA_000168735.1 Candidatus Endoriftia persephone str. Hot96_1+Hot96_2
TTCGGTCACCCAGCTGACCAAGGCGGTCGATCTGTTCGAGGCCAGCCTGCACGCCTTGAAGGTGGAAAAGTCGAACACCAAGGCGATCAATACCGAACTGGTGCGCATCACCAACCTGTGGAAAGTTGTCAGAGGCTTCTTCCTCGACATCAAGAAGGGGGGACTTCCTGTCACCGTCTTTGCAACCACCGACAAGATCCTGCAACGTTCAAATAGGGTGACGAAGATGTACGTGCAGATCTTTTCTACCCGCAGCCCCAGCCAGTGACTCGCCGCACCAGAGGGCGAACGCAAGGTGCCGCATCCACTTCGCAAGGGATGACCTGGGGTGCGATCCCCTGGAGGCTCAGAGATCGATCTCGTGGTTAGCCTTCTGCTGACGGTCCAGTTCGTTGACCAGATAGGCCAGCGCCACCCCCAACTTGCGCGACCAGCTCAGCTCCACCCGCCAGGCCTTTCCCGCCGGCGACCAGACTTCATGGAACTCCCCCTCGCCGCGGCGGGCCGCGCCGATGCGGGCCGCCCGGCCACGAATCCTGGCGGGAAACTGACTCTTCTCTTCCGACTTTGCCATATTTCCTTGCG
>AASF01000444.1 GCA_000168735.1 Candidatus Endoriftia persephone str. Hot96_1+Hot96_2
TTCAATTACATAATACAAGAATTAGCAGACAAGGAGAAACATATCTTTGCAATTGTTGAAAAAGCAAAAAATGAAATGGCTTCAAGTAATTTTATTGAAGCAAAGAAATTTTGGTTAAAAGCACTTAACAAAGTTGAAAACGAACCTTATTTTATTCAGCAATATGCTCTTTCAACCTATAAGAGTAAAGAGCCTTCCGAACGAACAGCATTGCAGGACGCTCTCAATATTATTTTCAAACTTGAACCCGATAGCACAAACGATCCTGAAACATTGGGGTTAACTGGAGCAATTTATAAAAGGTTGTGGTTATTAGATAAAGACGTGGAATATTTAAACCGTGCTATTGATTATCATCGCAAAGGGTTTCAAATAAATCATGATTATTACACAGGTGAGAATTATGCACTATGTTTAGATTTTAAGGCGTTATCAGAAAGCAATGATGATGAAAAAATATATTACAAAGTTGAAGCATAAAAAACTCGTGAGAAAATAATTTTTCTTATAGAAGAAATGTTAG
>AASF01000443.1 GCA_000168735.1 Candidatus Endoriftia persephone str. Hot96_1+Hot96_2
GCCCATTAATTCCGCGGCAAGCCGATCATCGCCTACACTATCGAGGCAGCGATGGAGAGCGACATCTTTGAACGCGTGGTAGTCTCCACCGAGGACGCCGAGATCGCCGGGATCGCCGCCCACCACGGCGCCGAGGTCGCACAGCGATCCGCCGAACTGAGCCACGACTCCGCCACCGTGGTCGACGTCTGCTGTGACTGGCTGAGCCGCGAGCAGCAGGCCGGGCACCACTACCAGATCATCTGCTGCCTCTACGCCACCGCACCGTTACGCAACGCCACTGACGTAGCCGCCACCTGCGGGCTGTTGGAACGCGGCCGCTGCCACTACGCCCTAGCCGCCGGCCACTACAGCCACTACCCCTATCAGGCACTGAGACTGGAGAGAGACGGCACTGTCGCCCCGCAATGGCCTGAGCTCTGTGATATGCGTGCCGACCAGGTCGGCGAGCTGATCGCCGGCAATGGCAGCACCTACGCCACCTTCAGCGACGAACTGCTTGCGCAGCCGCAACTTCTACGGCCCCGGCATTGCGCGCCCACATCATGCCATTTCGCCGTTCGGTGGACATTGACACCGCTGACGACCTGGAATTGGGTCTCTGCCTGGCGGAGCTGGAGGCACGCCGCAGTGCAGATC
>AASF01000442.1 GCA_000168735.1 Candidatus Endoriftia persephone str. Hot96_1+Hot96_2
CCAGCGATATTACCGGCCACCAGAATCCGGTTTTGTGTCGCCCCGCCACACCTCATTCCTGCTATTATTGATCGTTTGATCTCAAAGGGTTCGGGGCCGTGATCGACTCCACGAGAGGGACCGACAAAACGCCGCCCTCCACCGCTCCGTCCCCGGGTCGACTCCGACCCCTTTCATACAGACAGGAAGAAGATGAAGCACCAGATCCAGCAGTTGGTCTCCACCGCCTTGGCACAACTCGCCAACCATGGCGTGATCCCCGCCGACGCAGTGCCCTCCCCCACCATCGAGCGCGCGCGCGATCCCCGCCATGGCGACTTCGCCACCAACGTCGCGCTGGTGCTGGCCAAGCCCGCCCGCAGTAAGCCCCGGGATCTGGCGGAGAAGCTGATGGCTGCCCTGCCCGCCTCGGCAATGATCGAAAAGACCGAGATCGCCGGGCCCGGCTTTATTAACTTTTACCTCAGCGCCGACGCCTATCACGCCCTGGTGCCGGCAATCCTGGAGCAGGGACCGGACTACGGTCGCAGCGACTTGGGCCAGGGCAAGAGGGTGCAGGTGGAATTCGTCTCCGCCAACCCAACCGGCCCACTGCACGTCGGCCACGGCCGCGGCGCCGCCTACGGCTCGGTGGTAGCGGATCTGCTCGCTGCAGTCG
Organism: Candidatus Endoriftia persephone str. Hot96_1+Hot96_2; assembly: GCA_000168735.1. Lineage (GTDB taxonomy): Bacteria > Pseudomonadota > Gammaproteobacteria > Chromatiales > Chromatiaceae > Endoriftia > Endoriftia persephonae. The sequence goes on from AASF01000442.1 coordinate 659, forward strand.
GTTACGACGTGCATCGCGAATACTATGTCAACGATGCCGGCCGGCAGATGGATATCCTCGGCAACCTCGGTCTGGCTGCGCTACCTGGAACTCTGCGATGAGCAGCTGACCTTCCCCTCGAATGGTTACAAAGGCGACTACGTCTGGGACATCGCTGCCACCCTGCACCGGGATCACGGCGAGACATACAAGCAGAGCGCCGACGACGTG
>AASF01000441.1 GCA_000168735.1 Candidatus Endoriftia persephone str. Hot96_1+Hot96_2
TCCACCTGTTCACGAATTCGATCCAACACGTCCATCGGAATACCTCGGTAATGAGTTCAGTGACCGGCACTAGATGGTGGCAGACTGCCGCTTTTCAAGCGCCGCAATGATGCGCGGCAGTTTACCCCGCCAGACAGGGGAAGAACATCGTGTCTTTGTAGGGACTTGGCGAGGCTATTACTAGGTCCATTTGATTGCCGACATTTAAACATGGCACATGTATAGGGCAGGCTGCGCCCGACATCATCCATGATTTCAATATATGACAGACGGCGGCCACAGGCCGCCCTATATCTATGATTAACCGCCGATAGATCCTGCTTTGGCCGGATTAATAACCTACACGCCCTGCCGCTGCAGCCACAGCTCAAACACCGCCAGCTGCCAGATTTTGCTGCCCCAGAGGCGAGTGTGGTGCATCTGCGGCGCCGCCAGCAGCATCTCAACATATTTTCGCTGGAACAGACCGCGCTCACACGCCACCGATGAATCAAGGATATCGCGCACAAACGTCAGAAACTCTCCCCGCACATACTTCAGCGCCGGCAGCGGGAAATAGCCCTTGGGACGATCGATGACAGAGTCGGGCAACCGCCCCCGGGCAACCGCCTTGAGCGGATACTTGCCAGCCTCAACGCAGCTTCAGCTCC
>AASF01000440.1 GCA_000168735.1 Candidatus Endoriftia persephone str. Hot96_1+Hot96_2
TGGCCAGGCCGCGCGCAGGTAGACCACCATCGACCAGAGCGTCAGAATAGCTGAAACATAGAGCAGCACAAAGCCGACCGTGAACACCGGAATCTCCCACAGTGGCTGCTTGATAATTAACAGCAGGATCGCCACCATCTGCACTGCGGTCTTGAACTTACCGATCATCGACACCGCCACCTGGGCGCGTGCGCCGATCTCGGCCATCCACTCGCGCAGCGCTGAGATGGTGATCTCGCGGCCAACAATGATCGCTGCCGGCAGCGCCAGCGCCGGGCTCGGCTCCGCCTCCACCAACAGCAACAGCGCTGCCGCCACCATCAGCTTATCTGCAACCGGGTCGAGGAAAGCACCAAACGGCGAAACCTGCTGCCAGCGTCGCGCCAGATAGCCATCCAACCAGTCAGTGACACTGGCCAGAGCAAACACCGCCGCAGAGAGCACCCTGGCCCCCTCGAACGGCAGGTAGAAGATCAACACAAACACCGGGATCAATAGGATC
>AASF01000439.1 GCA_000168735.1 Candidatus Endoriftia persephone str. Hot96_1+Hot96_2
TTCGTCCCCGTGGGGGCCGATAAACTCGTTTCGGCTCGCCTTGGGTTGAATCCGCAGTTGCAGTTCCAACTCATCACCCAGCCAGCGGTACCAGCTCATCAGAAGGGGCTGGCGGTGATCATGCGCAGTGGCGGCAGCAGCAACATCTTAAGCAGCACCAGGCCGATCATCACCAGCATCGGCGAGAGGTCAGAGGCCGGAAGATCGGTGGCAGCAGCTTGCGTGCCGGGCGCATCACCGGTTCGGTGAGACTGTAGAGCAGGGCGGAGGCCGGGTTGTAGCTGCCCGGACTGACCCAGCTGAGGATCACCTGGATCAGTATCGCGAACAGGAAGATATTGATGAAGAGTTCGATCAATTCCGGGATCGCCCACAGCAGCGGGCCGATGGGGTTGGTGCTGAGCCCGCTGAAGGCCACCACCAGCATCAATTCGGCATATTTCAGGGCCCACGCCAGCAGCAGTGAGGAGAGGTCGATGCCGCCCAGGCCGGGGATGAAACGACGCAGGATGCGCAACGGTGGAGCGGTGATTTTGACCAGAAACTGTGACACCGGGTTGTAGAAGTCGGCGCGCAGCAATTGCAGCAGAAAACG
>AASF01000438.1 GCA_000168735.1 Candidatus Endoriftia persephone str. Hot96_1+Hot96_2
TTCAAAGTAGGTCAGGGAGATCCCCTGCCTTGCCTGATCGACCCGCTCGAACGCCTGACAGAGACGCTGATCGCTCATCGGCGCACCATTCAGGCGCACCCGCTCGTTGTAGCAAATCAGGTGGGGAGAAGTGTAGCTACCAGTGGTGTAACCGGCACTGCGGTAGATCGACTCCAGCAGCGCAACACAGGAGCCCTTGCCGTTGGTGCCGGCAACCGTGATAACGGTGCTCTGCAGCCCCGTCGGCCGCATTCGCCGCCACACCGAGGCGACCCGCTCCAGACCCAGTTCGATCGACTCGGGGTGGAGCGACGCCTGCCACGCCAGCCACTCGGCCAGGGAGGTGAAACGCATGGCGTAGCCGTGGGCTCAGGGGCGGGTGGCGTGGGTAAAGATACTCAGCAGATCGGCGATGCGGTCACGCATGTCACGCCGGTCGACGATCATGTCGATGGCGCCCTTATCCAGCAGGAACTCACTGCGCTGGAACCCTTCAGGGAGGGTCTCGCGCACCGTCTGCTCGATCACCCGGGGACCGGCAAAGCCGATCAGAGCGTTGGGCTCGGCGACATTGACATCACCCAGCATCGCCAGACTGGCAGAGACACCACCCATGGTGGGATCAGTCATTACCGAGATGAAGGGCAGGCCACGCTTCTGCAACCGCTCCAGGGCGGCACTGGTCTTGGCCATCTGCATCAGGGAAAAGAGCGACTCCTGCATGCGCGCACCGCCGCTAGCGGAGAAGCAGACCAGGGGGATGTTGCGCTCCAGCGCCACACTCACGGCACGGGCGAACTTCTCCCCCACCACCGAGCCCATCGAGCCGCCCATGACGCTGAACTCAAAGGCGGCGACGACCAGATCGACCCCCTTCAGCTGACCG
>AASF01000437.1 GCA_000168735.1 Candidatus Endoriftia persephone str. Hot96_1+Hot96_2
GATCCTGAGCAGAAGAAGGTCGGGCAGAACCTCAAATACGATATGAGCGTGCTGGCCCGCTACGGCATCGAGCTGCGCGGCATCGCTTTCGACACCATGCTCGAGTCCTATGTGCTCGACTCTACCGCCAGTCGCCACGACATGGACTCGCTGGCGAAGAAGTATCTACATTACGACACCATCCACTTCGAGGATGTCGCGGGCAAGGGCAAGAAGCAGCTCACCTTCGATCAGATCCCGCTGGAGAGCGCCGCCCCCTACGCGGCGGAGGATGCGGATATCACCCTGCGTCTGCACCAGACCCTCTGGCCGAGGCTGCAGGCCGAGCCGACTCTGGCGAGCCTCACCACCGATCTGGAGGTGCCGCTGGTGCCGGTACTGTCACGCATCGAGCGCAACCGGGGTGCGCATCGACAGTGTGATGCTGAAGGCGCAGAGCCAGGAGTTGGCGCAGGGCATGCACCAGCTGGAGCAGCAGGCCCATGAGCTTGCCGGGCACAGCTTCAACATGGCCTCGCCGAAGCAGATCGGCCATATCTTCTTCGAAGAGCTGGGGTTGCCGGTGATCGCCAAGACGCCGAAAGGGGCGCCATCCACCGCCGAGTCGGTGTTGCAGGAGCTGGCGGATCAG
>AASF01000436.1 GCA_000168735.1 Candidatus Endoriftia persephone str. Hot96_1+Hot96_2
GATCAATGATTTCATTTCTATCTCTACCATGAACATGGGCTGACTCAAGAACTTCTTTTGAGCCACAATGTTCGCAAACCGCAATCTCAGCTTTATGATTCCTGGTGATCTGCTGAACAAGATTCCGCAATCTTGGACCGATGTAACGTCGGAATTCTTTATTTGTACCAATAAATGATGCCATTTTTTACATACCTAACGTCATGGGTCACTGGCAGGCAATGGAGCGCAGCGGAATTGGCAGTCCAGTGCACCCAATTGTTATACCTTTTTATTTTAATATTGAGTTCATAATTTCAAGTCTATATTTGAGAAATAGTTCAATATTTTTCTTGTCCCCAACAGGTTCAGCCCATTGAAAATCCTTGTGTTCCCACAATTCCTTTACTTCTTCTTTTAAATTTAACCATGGTGGGAGTATATTACAAAAATCGCCATATAGATTATGGGCTTTACTGATAAGAAGACTACGTATTGCTGGTGAAAAATCTGTTGGCCTTAGGAGGCTTGTAGGAATATATGCTGTATTTGTAGGGCAGGTAAAAAGACCAAAAAGTTTATGTTGTTTTGCATTGCTTCCCACATCGAATTCACTGAAAAGACGATTATTGATTTCTTTATGATCTGA
>AASF01000435.1 GCA_000168735.1 Candidatus Endoriftia persephone str. Hot96_1+Hot96_2
GATCCACTGGATGCGCTTGTTATGTTGCTGATCATTTATACTCCCCATGCCATCTTGGCTTTGACTCCATAGACTTAACAAAATAATCAATTATATCTTTTGCTTGAGAAAATAGCGGCTCAACATTAAATAACTCATGCCAAAGCGTGGGTGTTTCCGGCCCGGATGATTTTCTATCCGCCGCCTTCATATGAATTATTCTATCTCGAATTTTCTTTAATTTTTTAAATCCCTGCCAGCACCGCAATTTTTTGGGAGATGGCGTTTGTAATATTTCAGGTAAAACAGTAGAAAATTTTTCTTCTATAGAAAGCCACCTTTCTATCTGGGTTTTATCCATTTCCTCAATAATAATTTCACTTTTCCTATGTGTGTGATATTTAAAATCATCTGGAATAACCTCATTTACAAAAGCTTCCATTGCAGTAAAAGCCATTACAATTGACTCCATTACACTTTCTATATAGTCAAATTCCTGAGAATAAGACTCAAAACTAACTTGTGATTTTTGTGATTTTTGTGATTTTTGTGATTTTTGTGATTTATCAATTCCCGATTTAGTACGTATTTCCCTTGATAATTTCCAAGAACGTTTAGATATATTAAGGCATAGTGCAGTAGCATTCGGTACTGCAATTGTTAGATTCTTTTNCTCATTTAGCTTTATAACCGAGCAAAGAGTTATTTGACTCCCTTTTGG
>AASF01000434.1 GCA_000168735.1 Candidatus Endoriftia persephone str. Hot96_1+Hot96_2
GATCCACTGGGCCCGCTCCGGCACCTCCAGGCCGCACAGATCCTCCACCGCCATCGAGTAGCAGACTTCCATGGGAGAGGGATCGGGCACACAGATACGCGGCACCAGGGCGATATTTTGAATCCACAAGCGCTGCTCCATCAGCTTCTCGAAGCCTCGGTGCAAATAGCCGCCGTCGGCCTTGGCCTCGATTACCTTGTCACCATGCAGCTTCACCTTGAGAGCGTAGTTGCCCTCAATGCCTGGGTGGTTGGGCCCGAAGTTGAGTTCGTACTCGTTGCTCGGCGGCTGGCTAATCGCCTGGTAGTTCTCCGGTCGCATGGTTAGTTCCCCACCTTGCCTTTCTGGCTGAAGCGCTGCTCCTCCGGCGGCACCTCAATCCCCCCACCCTGCTCCACCAGATCCAGCAGCCAGTCGGGCTGATAGTTCTGCCAGTTGAGGTGTAGGTTGACATAGGCCTCGCTATCGAACTCTTTGCGCATGGGAGGTGGCCCCTCCCACTCGGTGAGGATGAACCTTTCCATGTTGGGGCTACCCTCAAACCAAAGACCGTACATCTCGTGGATGTCACGCTCAAAGAAGGCGGCGGGCTGGTAGATGTCGTAGACCGAAAGGTAGACGCCGGGATCGCGGGCGATGCGCACATGGGCGG
>AASF01000433.1 GCA_000168735.1 Candidatus Endoriftia persephone str. Hot96_1+Hot96_2
GCTTCTCATTAAGAAATGTTGCTAAGTATTTGGTTCAGTCATACAGTAGATGCTCATGCATCAATTGAAGAAAAGATTGCCCATAAAAAAGGAAAGTCTCTTCCAGCCTATGAGGTTGCGAGGTATGACTCACATATATCATGTGGCCATGAGCCACAGTATTACGGTATTTACTGTCATAAATTAAAGTACAAAAATGGGGAGTTATTCTATTGGTTTACCGATGGGTCCAATAATGAATCGTCATCCAAGGTTAAAATAGCCTAACAAGGCCAATTGCAGTTCGGACTTGTTTTTTCAAGTGGCTGCGCTGCGCTTGCCACTGAAAAAACAGCCGCTCATTGGCAACGTTAGGGCTATCTAGGAGGGTGGCATGAGACTTAAGGAAATTCTTTTCCAAATGGTTCTATATTTCAATAATACTAATTCTATTTGGGATACTATTGTCATTTCTGGAATCAGCACATCCGGCCCACGGATTCTTCTTGGGTCTAATTGCAAAGCTAACCGAAAGTGTCGGAATTGCTATTCTTATTGCAAATATTTTTTCTTTTACGCTTGGTACCGAGCAATTTCTTGAATACATTCGAGATCGATTGATAAAAATAGTTATTTCAAAAGAGTTTATTGCGCGATTAAGCCCTGATGAACAAAGAGGAATGTTAAAGATGGTTTTAAAGCCATCAAAAAGGTTTTCTGATATATACTCAGGTATAAATGATTACTTTAATCAGTATATTGAGGACTCAATGTCGCTGTTTGATGAGTGCTATCGTGGGCATATGATTCTTGATGCAGTTGCTTCGTACAATGAGGAAAAAGGCTGCGTTCAAATACAGTTTGACTTTGACTACGTATTGTACAAAATCGCCAGTGAATTTGATCCATTAGTATTATGGCTTGAAGATGAAAGTTATGAGCATGTAAGAACCGTCGTGAGTGCAAAGGGTGGGGAGTGGCAACAAATTCCTGAGGATGCGATAAAGCCTATCGATAGCATTGAGGAT
>AASF01000432.1 GCA_000168735.1 Candidatus Endoriftia persephone str. Hot96_1+Hot96_2
GAATTCGCCCTTAGCTTATACAATGGATCGATAAAAGAATACATGGCCTAGACAATATCTGCAGATGATAGAACACGTATCGCTGCCCAGTTGCCATGATGTAGCAATGGAGCATCATAAATCAATTGTTCTTCTTGTNTCACACTCATTATATGGTTCGGCTTTTGCCCTAGTTCGGCTAATTTATGAGGCTTATATTAGAGGCGTGTGGCTTCATAGATGCGCGTCTAAAAAAGAAATTGAAAAATATAAAAAAGGTAAAATAGATAAAGCCTTTGGTGATTTAATCGCTGAAATTGAGAGTGTTGGAGGATATGAGATCGGTACACTTTCAAAAGTCAAAGAAACCTCATGGAATAATATGAATAGCTATACTCATAGCGGTTTTAATCAAATTGTGAGGCGGATTACAGAAACCAGCATTGAGCCAAATTATGACGAAAAAGAAATTTATCAGTGTATTTATTTTGCCACTGTAATTGGGCTAATGTCAGCGCTTGAAATTGTATTAATGGCAAAGAATGAAGAGCTTAGCATGGAGTTCTTAGAGGCAGTAAAGGGCTTTTCAAATGAAATGCCCTAACAAGGTAAATTCACGCAGAACTTGCTAAGTGGTGCTTGAATTCTGGTCTAACTGCATTCT
>AASF01000431.1 GCA_000168735.1 Candidatus Endoriftia persephone str. Hot96_1+Hot96_2
CACCCCGGACCTGCCGATCAGCCACGACATCGGAGAGCGTATCTCCTGGAACCTGCGCGCCCCCATCTCCACCAAGATCGACGCCAAGGCGATCAAAGAGGGCAAGCAGGTCAAAACCCTGGCTGCAGCGCCGCAAGGATATGAAGAACGTCTGCCTCAACTGCCACGGCAGCAGCACCGTGGAGAACCACTTCGAGCAGCTGGACAGTTTTGTCGAACTCTACAATGAGAAATTCGCCAAGCCCGGCAAGGCACTGGTGACTGCAATGCTGAAGCATGGCCTGCTCGACAAGACCAAGTTCAACGAAGAGGTGGAGTGGACCTGGTTCTACCTGTGGCACCACGAGGGCCGCCGCGCCCGTCACGGCGCCGCCATGTTCGCCCCCGACTATGCCCACTGGGAAGGCATGTTCGAGATGGCCCACCGCTTCTACATCGAGATGGTTCCCCAGATCAAGGATCGCATCCGCGAGGCTCGCACCGAAGGCAATACCAAGGGGGCCGATGAGGTGGAAAAGCTGCTCAATGTCACCCTGGAGTCGGAGCTGCACCGTTGGTATCTCGGCAAGCAGCCGCCCAAGTTCTGGCGTCCTAGCGATGATGACAACCACGGCTTCATGCTCAACAAGAGCACG
>AASF01000430.1 GCA_000168735.1 Candidatus Endoriftia persephone str. Hot96_1+Hot96_2
AATCGCCCTTATCCACTTCACGTGCCTTGTGTTCGTAATGCGTCGCCGGGGCGATGGGCAATTGGGCGCAGATCGACTCGACCCCGTACGTGTCCCGATGGGCGTCGATAAACGACACCATCACCACTGTCGGTGGTACGAGCTCTGCTGGAGGCGAACAAAAGCCGACGCCTTGCGTAGGATCTCGTTGGCCCGCTTCAGCTCACGGTTCTCGTGCACCAGCGTCTTGAGATGCTCTCGGTCCGAGGTCGCTAGGCCATCGTGCAACCCCTGGTCCCGCTCTGTCTGTCTCACCCATTTCCGTAACGTTTCGGCCGTACAGCCAATTTTGGCTGCAATAGACCCGATGGCAGCCCATTGAGAATCATGGTCGCCCTGATGCTCGAACATCATGCGAGCCGCCCGTTCCCGGATTTCCGGGGAATATCTCGTACTCTTCTTCATGACTCTATCCCCTCAAGAAATAGAGTCTCCGGTAAACCCGGGGCGGTTCAATCTTTTAGTGGCGTATGTATCATATAACATGTGCCATGTTATATGATATAAGTAAGTTTATTCTCAGAGGGTATTATGGCAAAAGGCAATAGTGGTCGACTCGTGATTGAAATTGACCCCGAATTGAAGCAGGAGCTTTATAAAGCCTTGGGGGA
>AASF01000429.1 GCA_000168735.1 Candidatus Endoriftia persephone str. Hot96_1+Hot96_2
CTGTCTCCGCACCAATTTGCACCTTGTCACCACTACCATTCACCGATGCAAATGGTAGTAAACGGGCCAACAAGCTCCGTTCTGGAAGAAAGTCATGGGGGAAGTTCAGAGGTAGAGATTGTAAGTGAGGTCCTAGATCCGTCATCTGTTAGCCTTCAAAGCAGCGCAGTTCCAGAGACGTAACATTTACAAGCACAGCTTCCTCTTTGAAGGTTCCACCTGATTTCAGCACTGGCCCGAGTGACCAGCATTGGCCCTTTTCCAAGCTAGCTAGACGCTGTCCCCAATCCGCTTTTGATATTCCTGTCGTCGATTGGGAGAGTAATTGTGCGAAGCGGTCGATCTCGGTCGTCGCCGGCTTGAAAAACAGCTTATGCCCAGCCTGAAACAAACGGTCCCGTTGTTCTTGATTGAACTGGCTCGTGGTCTGGGTGGCTAGTATCAGGGACAAGCCGAACTTACGCCCCTCACGCAGCATCTTATCGATCGGTGAATCGCTGCTATGGTCGAAGATTCTGAATCTCGTCTAGGACTATAGGGATCGGACGATTTTTGCTACCTGTGTTCTGGGCATAGTCCCACAGGTCCCATAGCACAAACTCGGTAACCATTTTCTGAATATCGAGAGCTAGTCCCTTCAACTGTAATACGTGTACC
>AASF01000428.1 GCA_000168735.1 Candidatus Endoriftia persephone str. Hot96_1+Hot96_2
GCTTTTTTAGGTTTTTTGCCTCGACCATCTCCCTGTGAGATAGGAGGCTTTTTATGATTCTCTTTGTTGAGGAAAGGGAAAGTGATTGTACGGTAACTCATTGCCGATTTAATAACTAGCGAGACTCTTATTCATGCTCTGTTCTCCTTGAGGGAATGGACGTGGATAGCAAGCCGATAGCGACCAATATCCAGAAGTATATTGCGTTAGCGGGAATATGGAAATTGAACTCCACCAATGCATGTATGAATATAGAGCCTGTTCCGATTAATGAACCAAATAGAAGTCCACGCATTAATGGATCATGTCTTTTCTGAATGCCAGATAAAATCCGAAAAAATAACACAATTAAGCCAAGTCCTAATATCGTGGCGCCAATAATTCCTAGATCAGAATAGAGTTCTACATAGTCAGCATGGACGTGCTTCCACATGGTGGTTGTTCCCAATTTAGGGTTTTTATATCTCTCTTGTAGCTGAGGATAGGTGCCTGCGCCACTGCCAAACACCGGGAAAATTGATATGATCTTGTAAGCAGATTGACGCATCAAGCTACGTCCACCGTCATGGATC
>AASF01000427.1 GCA_000168735.1 Candidatus Endoriftia persephone str. Hot96_1+Hot96_2
TGCCATGTACCCAAAGTGTTCGTGCCAAAAATGATCGCAAAGGTCATGGCAGCCAAAGATGTCTACCATGAGATAATGGGTACTATCGACACTAAGGAGAAATACGAGGCACATCGCTGGGATATGGCGAATCGCGTCTGGGAAAAGATGCGTAACTCGGATTCCCGTGAATGCCGCACCTGCCACGACTTCACCCAGATGGACTTCAGTGAACAAGATCGCAGTGCGCGGAAACGCCACTCCAGAGCCATGGACCAGGGTAAAACCTGCATCGACTGTCACAAAGGCATTGCTCATGAGGAACCTGATGAGCCCGACGAGACAGAGGCGAGAGAAGACTCCTGATCCCAGAAGCGCTACGGAAAATCAATGAAAAGAACCAAAATCCCGGCCCTGCTGTTGAGTCTTCTCTTGTCATCCCAGGTCTTTGCGGGTGACAAAGAGAAAGAACGGGAGTTGCGACAGGCCGCCATCATTGATGATATCGAAGCCATGGAGCAGCTCCTAGATGAGGGAGTTGCCGTCGATGCTGCCGACATTAAAGGCAAAACCGCCCTCATGATGGCAGTAGAGAATGGCAATATGGACACCATAGTGCTTCTTCTCAGCCGCGGCGCCAAAGTCAACTTTCGCACCACAGAGGGTTGTACAGGCC
>AASF01000426.1 GCA_000168735.1 Candidatus Endoriftia persephone str. Hot96_1+Hot96_2
TGATCACCGCACTGGTGATGAAACTCCGCCGACCACTACCAGTGACAACGCCCGTGACCTGCTCGGCGAGGGCGATCACGCCAACCGCTTTATCAGCCTGTTCAACCAGCGCTCCGGTGAGTATGCCGAGTTCAGTTTCAGCGATACAGGCCCCTCCTATCCCTTCTTCCGTCACCTCGGGTTTCGAGATCCAGCAGCTCATGGGTGAGGAGCAGAAGAACCGCTGGGTGATCGATCAGGTGATGGACAAGGATGGCCCGGAAGTCTACAAGCAGCTCTCCCGGTGCGACCCGCAACCTGGTCGACTGAGTTCCCAGCCATCACAACTTCTCCCGCAACGCTTCCCCTTTGAAGGACCCTCTATGCGCCCAGCCCAGCTGTCAACTATCCTCAAGCAGGAGTTCAAAAGCACCCGCCACGGGCACCACACCCCTGGTGATGTTGTGGGGCCCGCCCGGGGTAGGCAAATCCGATATGGTGCGCCAAGTGGCGCAAGAGCACAGCGCGCCGGTGATCGACATCCGTCTGTCGCAGATGGAGCCCAGCGACCTGCGCGGCATCCCGTTCCGCATCGACGGTCATGTCAACTGGGCGATCCCATCGATCCTGCCCGATGCTGAGCGCACGGCGACGCGGGCATCCTGTTCTCGACGAGATCACTCCGCACCACCACCGTCTC
>AASF01000425.1 GCA_000168735.1 Candidatus Endoriftia persephone str. Hot96_1+Hot96_2
GATCAGCGACAGCGGCGCGGTTACCTCGCGCTGGTCCTCCCCCTCCTGGCAGACCGGTCTTCATCGACATCGAGTCTTTGCCTACCGGAATCGCAATGCCGAGTGCCGGACAGAGCTCCATACCCACCGGCTTGACGGTCTCGTAGAGCCTGGCATCCTCACCAGTGTGGCCCGCCGGGGCCATCCAGTTAGCGGAGAGCTTGATATCGCCGATCTTGCCGATCTGCGCGGCGGCGATATTGGTGATCGCCTCACCGATTGCCATCCGCCCGGAGGCCGGCGCGTCGAGCAACGCCAGCGGAGTGCGCTCAGCCCATCGGCCATCGCCTCACCTGTGTGACCCATCAAGCCGGAGGTAGTAACCGCCAGATCAGCCACCGGGCACCTGCCACGGGCCGACCATCTGGTCGCGGGCCACCATGCCGGTGATCGAACGGTCACCGATGGAGATCAGGAAGGTCTTGTTCGCCACCGTCGGCAAGCGCAGCACCCGCAGCGCCGCCTCCTTCAGGTCGATCTCGCTGGTATCAAGTTCCGGCTTAGCGAAGGGCCGGTGGTGCACGTCACGCAGCATCCGCGGCGCCTTGCCAAACAGCAGCGGCATCGGCAGATCGATCG
>AASF01000424.1 GCA_000168735.1 Candidatus Endoriftia persephone str. Hot96_1+Hot96_2
CAGCCTCAGAGAGTGAAGCCCCCTCTACCGATCAGACCAGCGCAGGTCGGATAATCGTCCATAATCAGAGGGACAAGCACCACACACGAGGCAAGGCAAAAGCATGGGGATGTTCGACCGTCACGTTAAACAGCAGCAGACCAACCGCAACGTCTTCTTCATCGTCCTGATCGTGCTGATCGGGGCCGTGATCTGGGCGCTGCAAAACGCCGAACAGCCACCGGCAAAAAGGGATCACCCTCACTCCCAAAGAGTACATCGAACTGGTAGAGCGCAAAAAAGCGGCGCGCATTGAAGCGCAACAGCTCGAACAGGCAGCCCAGGAACGGGCCCGGCGCGCCGAGCAGGCCATCAGGCAGATACCTCAGCGCTGACAGAGCGAGCGTTCGTCCGGATGCTCCACCGCATCCACAATGGCATTGACAAACACCCCCAGTTCCTCCGGCGTCACCGCCTCCAGCAGCCGGTTCATCAGCAGCGGATCGATCGCCGCCTGCACCTGACGGCCATCTTTCAGGGTCACATTAATGCCGGTGGTATGCACCTGCTGCGCCCCCTCCTCCTCCGTCACCAGCGCCTCATTGTAGGCAAGCATCTCATCGTAGAAGGCCTCGATACGCGCATCCAGCTCGTCGTCCAGGTCCTCCGGCAGCCCCACCACCCACTCCTCAGGGCCGTGAGAGATAATCGGCGCCAACTTCTGTTCATCAAGAAACTCAATAAAACGCCGCCAGGGGCGCTCGTCGAAAAAGATATACTCAAGCATGTCGAGGATCAGCCTTGTTCACACGCAGACACCTTAATAGAAAACCTTAGCCGGAGATAGATAGCCGATGAAACTGACCAGCCAGAGCCTCACCGATAGCGCACCAA
>AASF01000423.1 GCA_000168735.1 Candidatus Endoriftia persephone str. Hot96_1+Hot96_2
TCAACCTGCTGAGTAATGCGATCAAGCTGGCGCCGCAGGACTCCCAGGTCGAGATCATGCTGCGTTGTGACGGAGACCAGCTCGATTGCTGCGTCAAGGATCGCGGGCCGGGGATTCCCCAGGAGCGTCTCGAGGAGCTGTTCCTGCCGTTCAGGAGCGACCTGGGCCATGAGCCAGTGGGGCGGGGGGGCATCGGCCTCGGTCTTAACTTCGTCAAGCTGGTAGCCGAGCGCCACGGCGGTTCGATCGAGGCGCGCAACCGGCTCGAGGGAGGCGCGAGCTTCTGTCTGCATCTGCCGGTCGAAGTGTGATTTGTCTCGGCTGATGCAATCCGGGGGGTGAAGCAGGCATAATCGGCTTTTGAGCCAACTGCAGACCCGGAGGCCGAGATGCCGCAATACCGATCCCGTACCACCACCCACGGGCGCAACATGGCGGGCGCCCGCGCGCTGTGGCGCGCCACTGGCATGCAGGATGCCGACTTTGAGAAGCCGATCATCGCAGTGGTCAACTCCTTTACCCAGTTTGTACCCGGCCATGTCCATCTCAAGGATATGGGGCAGCTGGTGGCCCGCGAGATCGAGGCCGCTGGTGGTGTGGCGAAAGAGTTCAATACCATTGCGGTGGATGACGGCATCGCCATGGGCCATGGCGGCATGCTCTACTCGCTGCCGTCGCGCGACATCATCGCCGATTCGGTGGAGTACATGGTCAACGCCCACTGTGCCGACGCCATGGTCTGCATATCCAACTGTGACAAGATCACCCCCGGCATGCTGATGAAGGGCGAATTCGTTT
>AASF01000422.1 GCA_000168735.1 Candidatus Endoriftia persephone str. Hot96_1+Hot96_2
TGATCATAGCGAATTGGATTCCCTCAGGATTGGATCTATGTCTAACTTTTCACTGCTGAGTCTATTGTCAATGACGATGGTAGTGCTGGCTTGTTCGCCGGTGCAGACTGACGCGCTGGAGCGTTTGAATGGCTTTGATCTGCGTGATGTGCAGGTGCCGCCGGAGGAAATCTTCCACGGTGGCCCGGCGCGGGACGGCATACCGGCCATCGACTCACCGCAATTTGTCACTGCTGATTCGGCTGACTGGCTGAAACCTGACGAGCGGGTGCTGGGACTGTCGTTGCAGGGGACCAGCCGAGCCCTATCCGGTTGGCCATTCTCAACTGGCATGAGATCGTCGACGACCGTTTCGGTGAGCGGGCGGTGGTGGTCACCTTCTGTCCACTCTGCGGCAGCGGCATGGCGTTTGCTGCAGAGGTTGATGGCCAAGGCCTTGAGTTTCGGGGTCTCTGGTCTGCTTTATAACAACGACATGCTGCTCTATGACCGACAGAGCAAATCCCTCTGGTCGCAGTTGATGAGACAGGCGATCAGCGGCCCGATGCGGGGTAGGCGCCTGCAGATGTTGGCGTTGCAACACACCAGCTGGCAGGAGTGGCGCGACAGGCATCCACAGACGCAGGTGCTGTCGCGGGAGACCGGTTTTGCTCGGGACTACAGCAGAGATCCTTACGCGGGGTATGCGCAGGAGTCAG
>AASF01000421.1 GCA_000168735.1 Candidatus Endoriftia persephone str. Hot96_1+Hot96_2
CCCTGATCAACGGTGAGAAGGTTGATGCACTCTCCATCATCGTGCACAAGAGCCAGGCCGACTCCCGTGGCCGGGATCTGACTGCGAAGATGAAGGAGATCATTCCTAGGGCAGATGTTCGAGGTGGCGATCCAGGCCGCCATCGGCAGCAAGATTATCGCCCGCACCACGGGTCAAGGCACTGCGCAAAAATGTCACCGCTAAATGTTACGGCGGTGACATCACCCGGCAAGCGCAAGTTGCTGGAGAAACAGAAGGCGGGCAAGAAACGTATGAAACAGGTGGGCAGGGTGGAGATCCCGGAGGAAGCCTTTCTCGCCGTGTTGAAGGTCGGCAAGGATTGAATCGGCCTGGAGCGGTTTTCTTGGAAAAGATTCAGCTGAGTGTAGATGACCAGTCTAGCCAGCGATTTCGGCAACTCGATATGGGAGTAGATAGACGCTTATGAACTTCGATTTCCCCACATTCCTGGTGGTGGCGAGCGCCATCACTGGCGGCATCTGGTTGATCGATGCGCTCTTCTTTGCGCCAGCGAGAAACGAACGGGCCGTAGGCGCACCGCGCGATCCCCTGGATGGTGGAGTATGCGCGCTCCTTCTTCCCGGTGATATTCGCGGTGCTGGTGTTGCGCTCGTTTCTGGTG
>AASF01000420.1 GCA_000168735.1 Candidatus Endoriftia persephone str. Hot96_1+Hot96_2
AACGAATCGCCCTGATCCATATCAATCCAGATGAATATGATGAACCGCATGTTCGGTTCATCAAATCAGCGCGATGATTACGGCCGTAACGATCGCTACTACGCACCACCCGCACAATACGATCGTGGGAATAATTACGGCACCACCCCGACTTATCAGGCACCGTTTTTAGGCTACGGATATGGCGATACCCCTGGATACAGCAACCCGCAAGACTATGGGAGTGCATCGAGCTACGGTTACACCTCGCCTTCCCAGTACACCCAGCCAACCTATCCATCTCCCCAAGGCTACAGCCAGCCAACCTATCCATCTCCCCAAGGCTACAGCCAGCAGGGTCAGGCACTATCTCAACAACCCGGCAGTAACCAATACGACACCAGCGCCAACATCAACACACCACCAGCGCCCGTTCACCAGACTCAAACGAGTCCCACTTGGCGCCCACTCACTCAGGCACAACCTGCCTCTACCAGCGCATCGATTGGCCGCTACTCTCAAGACCCGCAGATACCTGGACAATTCGGCATGGAATCGATTCCAATGGTCAACGGTCAACCTGCCAAATTCCGGCCCCTCGAAACGCCGCCGAGAGCCGACGATGGGACAGTCTCCGCACAGTAGTGGCGGAGCCGGCGTCTTAGATCGAGAGGCCGCTAGCCGATAGAAAAACCTCGGTACTCCTCGCCGAACAGGGTCTCACACACCACC
>AASF01000419.1 GCA_000168735.1 Candidatus Endoriftia persephone str. Hot96_1+Hot96_2
GATCAGCTATGCTCCCGGCGTCGATGAGGACGCGGTGATGGAGGCGGCCCTGGCAGGCGTGGCGCCGAAGATGTGGTGACCAACGACGACGGCTCCATCGACGTGATGACCTCGCCGGATGACTTCTCCGATGTGAAGGATGCGATGATCGCCTGCGGGTTTCGAGCCGGACAACGCCGAGGTGACCTTCAGCTGCCGCCACCAGCACCGTGCTGGAGGGGAAGGACGCGGAGAAGATGCTGCGCATGATCGACATGCTGGAGGATCTGGACGACGTGCAGAACGTCTACACTAACGCCGAGATTTCTGATGAGATCATGGAGGCGTTGGCTTGATCCGCGCTGTCTGGGAGCGGTGGTAAAGCAGCGTGCTGCGGATTCTCGGTATCGATCCCGGCTCGCGGGTGACAGGCTTCGGCGTGATCGACAGCGACGGGGTGCGCTCCTCCCATGTGGTGCATGGGACCTTGCGCCTGGAAGGTAATGCGCTGCCGCCGCGACTGGGCGAGATCTTCAGTCGTCTGAGCGAGGTGATCGAGACCTACCGGCCGCAAGTGATGGCGATCGAACAGGTGTTTGTGGCAAAGAATCCCCAGTCGGCGCTGAAACTGGGCCAGGTCCGCGGCGCGGCGATCTGCGCTGGGGTCAGC
>AASF01000418.1 GCA_000168735.1 Candidatus Endoriftia persephone str. Hot96_1+Hot96_2
CTTGATCAGGTATTTGGGACGCACCTGGTCGGGGGTGTAGAGCAGCCGCCCGGCGGCCTCGTCGTAGTCGTAGTAGTGCGTATGCCTGCACCAGCGGGTCCATACCGGCGTGGCAGCCGACACAGTTGTTGAGGAACAGGCGGCTGTCACCTGCCGGGGCTGCGGGGGATATCCTGGCGGACACGGTCCGCGGCGCGGCTGGTGTCCTTGACCTGCTCCAGATCGAGACAGAGATGGTTGAGCAGAGTAAAGCGGAACATCGCCCGGTTGGTGCCAGCGATAAAAAACGCCCGGGCCGCTTGCCGACTGGTGATGACACCAGCGGTGGCGGTAGCGGGCAAACCGTTGAGATCCGACTGGGGGGCGGTGAACAGCGCATCCTTGAGCGGAACACCGCTCGTCTCCAGGGCCTCATAGTGATCGTTGTTGGCGGGTGAGTAGGGCGGCAGGCCCAGTGCCGGGTCGCCCTGATAGAGCAGATCGGCCGAGAGCAGCTGATTGAACGGCACCTCGTCCCGCACCATGCCGATCACCGTGGCACTGTAGTCGTTGAGCGGCACGAACAGGCTCTGCTCTTCGTTGGTCCAGGGGGCAGCGAAGTTCTTCACGATCACGTCGTAGAAGGCCGGATGCTCCATCGCCAGATAGGCG
>AASF01000417.1 GCA_000168735.1 Candidatus Endoriftia persephone str. Hot96_1+Hot96_2
TTGATCACTCAGCCACCATGACGAAAACTACGCACCTGCTGGGCCGCTCGCTGCAGATTGCTCACCAGGATACGGCAGCTCTCCTCGGTCATCTCAAGAAACGACTCCAACTCACGGCGCGTCATCTGTTGCTCGGCGTAGCAGTTGCTGCAGCCCGCGGAGCGCCTCCTGCAGATGGCTGGCGGCGGTCACGCCGATCCCCACCGGGGTGTTGATCTCATGGGCCACCCCTGCCACCAGGCTACCCAGCGCGGCCATCTTCTCAGCGTGAATCAGCTGGTCGCGGGACGTCTCCAACTCACGGGTGCGCTCGCTGACCCGCGCCTCCAGGTTCTCCCGCGCCTGCAGCAGAGCCTGCTCCGCCTCTTTCTCGGCGCTCATATCGAAATGCACCGAGAGATATTGATAGGGTTATCCCCTGTCATTCAGGAAAGGGACGATGGTGGTGTCAACCCAGTAGTAGCCACCCAGTTTGTTGCGGTTCTTTAGCACCCCGTGCCAAACCCGACCGGCGGCGATGGTGCGCCACATCTCACGGAACAGCTCCGGAGGATGTACATCCGACTTGACGATATTGTGCTTGGCGCCGATCAGCTCATCGGAGGAGTAGTGAGAGACGTCGCAGAAACGCTGATTCACATAGATGATCCGGCCGGTGACATCAGTGGCGG
>AASF01000416.1 GCA_000168735.1 Candidatus Endoriftia persephone str. Hot96_1+Hot96_2
GATCACCTCGTCGCCGGGCTCCACCACCGCCTGGGCTAGTGTTGTAGAAGCTCTGTTTGCCGCCGCAGGAGACCAGGATTTGGTCTGCTGCGTAGTCGAGACCGTTGTCCTGCTTGAATTTGTGGATGATCGCCTGTTTCAGTCCGGGGGTGCCGTCCACCGCTGTGTATTTGGTGAAGCCGTCGTTGATCGCCTGAATCGCGGCGGCCTTGATGTGTTCCGGAGTGTCGAAGTCGGGCTCACCAGCGCCCAGCCCGATTACATCTTTACCCGCAGCGCGCATCTCGCTGGCACGGGCGGTGATCGCCAGGGTGGGCGAGGGTTTGATCGCCTGTACGCGAGTGGAGAATACGCTGTTCATCTACAAATTCCGTAACTGGAGGTTGAAAAGCATAATGCCGATAAGCTGACACGATTCCGGCATGTCGGCGTGTAATAATATCCAATTACCCTTAGATGCAGAATCCCCGATGGTGAAACAATTTCAATTGGCCTCCCGATTCGACCCGGCTGGCGATCAGCCCAGTGCACTCGAGCGGCTGGTAGAGGGTATCCACGATGGTGAGGCGGGTATGACTTTGCTCGGCGTGACCGGCTC
>AASF01000415.1 GCA_000168735.1 Candidatus Endoriftia persephone str. Hot96_1+Hot96_2
TCAGCAGCCTGCTGCTGCTGGCGGCAGGCATCTGGGCGGTGAAACAGAGCCGCTGGATGCCATCCCCGAATCTGTCGGATGTGCAGGTGATCGTCTTCACCGAGTTCCCGGGCCAGGCTCCCAAGGTGGTGGAGGAGCAGGTCACCTATCCGCTGACCAGCGCCATGCTCTCGGTACCTTATGCCAAGACGGTGCGGGGCTACTCCTTCTTCGGGCTCTCCTTCGTCTACATCATCTTCGAGGACGGGACCGACCTCTACTGGGCCCGCTCCCGGGTGCTGGAGCAGCTCAACTATGTCACCAGCCGGCTCCCCGACGGGGTCAATCCCACCCTGGGACCGGATGCCACCGGGGTTTGGCTGGGTCTACGAATACGCCCTGTTGGACCGTAGCGGTAATCAGGATCTCTCCCAGCTGCGCTCGATCCAGGACTGGTATCTGCGTTACCCCTTACAGACGGTGCCCGGGGTGGCGGAGGTGGCTAGCATTGGTGGCTACGTGAAGCAGTACCAGGTAGAGGTGGACCCCAATGCCATGGCCGCCTACGGCATCACCTTGGACAAGGTGAAACATGCCATCCAGCGTTCCAACAATGACGTGGGTGGGCGACTGGTGGAGATGACCGAGACGAGTACATGTGCGC
>AASF01000414.1 GCA_000168735.1 Candidatus Endoriftia persephone str. Hot96_1+Hot96_2
GCTTTTCTGGAGTAAAGCCCTGTGCGTGATACGGATATCGACCTGCTGCCCCTCGCAGGCCTACAACACCTGGCCTACTGCCCGCGCCAGTGTGCCCTGATCCACCTGGAGCAGAGCTGGCAGGAGAACCGCTTCACCGCTGAGGGGCAGATCCTGCACCAGCGTGCCAACAGCGGTGAGGCGGAGAGCCGGGGTGATCTGCATATTGCCCGTTCGTTGCGTCTCCACTCCCGCCAGTTGGGGCTGAGCGGGATCGCTGATGTGGTGGAGTTTCATCAGGCGGAGGAGGGGGCGAGGCTAGCGGGTCGGAAGGGGTATTGGCGGCCCTATCCCGTGGAATATAAGCGGGGGCGGCGCAAGCGCGATGACTGGGACCGTATCCAGCTCTGTGCCCAGGCGCTCTGCCTTGAAGAGATGTTTGACACACCGGTTTCAGAAGGGGCGATGTTCTACGGCAAGGCGCGCCGACGGGAGCGGGTGCCAATCGATGCGCCGTTGCGGGAGCAGACTGCGGCACTCGCTGAGCAGCTGCACACCCTCTGGTCCGCCAGAAAGACCCCAACCCCTGAGCCCGGCCCAAGTGTGACCACTGTTCGCTGGTTGAGCTCTGTATG
>AASF01000413.1 GCA_000168735.1 Candidatus Endoriftia persephone str. Hot96_1+Hot96_2
CCCTTCGCAGATCCTTCAGCAGTTCCAGGTAGCGCTGTTCGATCTCGCTGCCCGGGGTGTTCAGGTCCGCTGCCACGAAATAGACGTTGAGTTCCAGGGCATCGGCGCCTGCCTGTTCCATCTCGGTGGCGTGCTCGATCCAGCCGCCGGGGGTGATGCCGTTAAGACTAGCGATCACCGGGATCTCCAGGGTCTCCTTCAGAGCACGCAGGTTTTCCAGGTAGAGATCCTGGCCGTTGGAGAAGTCGTAGTGATCGGGCAGAAAGCTGTCGGCCTCACTGAAACCGGTGTCCTGGTGGTGCAGAAAACGCACCATCACCTCCTCCTCTGCAGTTACCGCCTCCTCGAACAGGGAGTACATGATCAGCGCCGAGGCGCCAGCATCCTCGAGCCGCCTGGCATCGTCAATGCTGCGCGACAGGGGCGAGGCGGAGGGCACCAGCGGATTCTTCAACTGCATGCCGAGATAGTTGGTGGTCAGATCCATTTCAAACTCCTGTGCTGTAAACGCAGAGGGCCGCGGAGGTGCAGAGTACGTTGAGGATTTATCAGTTTCGGTCAATAGGTGCCTTCCGCAGGAAGAGACTCCGCGTACTTTGCGTCTTTGCGAGTCCTGCATTTTCATCCCAATTCATTCAGAGGATTGTTCCGGTCTCTCTTCCATATTAGCCATTGCGAGCTGGGCCAGCTGTTCGTAGAGGAAGAAGCGCGTCTTGACCTGCTTCTGGGCGCTGCGCAGGAAGCGCTCGGCTGCCTCCGGGTGGGTGCGCGTGAGCACGCTGAAACGGGCCTCGGTGGCGGTGAAATCCCGGTAGGGGATCGACGGCGCCTTGGAGTCCATGTGCAGCGGGTTCTCGCCCTGCTCCGCCTTGCGTGGATCGTAGCGAAATAGTGGCCAGTGGCCGGAGGCCACTGCCAGATCCTGCTGGCGGATGTTGTGGGAGAGGTCTACGCCGTGGGCGATGCAGGCGGAGTAGCAGATGAGCAGTGAGGGCCCGTCGTAGGACTCCGCTTCGAGGAAGGCCTTTAGGGTCTGCACATCCTTGGCGCCGAAGGCGACCTGGCCCACGTAGACGTTGCCGTAGGCCATGGCCATCATCGCCAGATCCTTC
>AASF01000412.1 GCA_000168735.1 Candidatus Endoriftia persephone str. Hot96_1+Hot96_2
ATCAGCCCCGGGCTGTCGCTACAGACCCCGGTGATCGGCGCCGCCATCGAGCGTGGCGTCCCGGTGGTGGGGGATATCGAGCTGTTTGCCCAGGCGGCCAACGCGCCGATCATCGCAATCACCGGCTCCAACGGCAAGAGCACCGTCACCACCCTGCTGGGTGAGATGGCGAAGGTGGCTGGGCTCAACGTGGCGGTGGGTGGCAATCTGGGCGAACCGGCCCTTGATCTGCTGGATGAGGATGTGCAGCTCTATGTGGTCGAGCTCTCCAGTTTTCAGCTGGAGACCACCCAGAGCCTGCGGGCGAAGGTGGCAGTGGTGCTGAATATCGCTGCCGATCACATGGATCGCTACGTCAGTCTGGATGACTACATCGCAGCCAAGGCGGTGGTCTACCGCAATGCCGAGCAGCGGGTGGTTAACCGGGATGATCCCCGGGTGGTGGCGATGGTGGCCGATCTCGATAACACGCTCGGCTTTACCCTTGGTGAACCAGAAGGTGAGGATTTTGGTGTCAGGCGCGTGGCAGGGAAGCGCTGGCTTTGTCGTGCTAACGAGTTGCTGATGCCGGCTGCGGATCTGCGCATTCCTGGTGAGCACAACCTGGCTAACGGATTGGCGGCTTTGGCCTTGGGCAGCGCTGCCGGGTTGGCGATGGCGCCGATGCTGGAGGCACTGCGCGGTTTCTGCGGCTTGCCGCACCGCACCGAGTTTATCGCCGAAAAGCGTGGGCTGCGTTGGTATAACGACTCCAAGGGGACCAATGTTGGTGCCACCGCTGCGGCGCTGGAGGGGTTGCACCCGGAGCATGGCGAGAGCCGCACCGTGCTGATTGCCGGTGGTGACTGCAAAGGGGCCGATTTCAGCGAGCTGGCGCCGGTGGTGGCGCGCACTGCACGGGCGGTGATCCTGATC
>AASF01000411.1 GCA_000168735.1 Candidatus Endoriftia persephone str. Hot96_1+Hot96_2
CTTGATCACTCTTGGCAGTGGTGCGCTTGACACTCCCGGATACGATCTGTTGGCGCTGCTGAACGGTTCCGAGGGGATGCTTGGCATCGTCGTGGAGGTGGTGGTGAAGTTGCTGCCGGCCCCCGAGCGGGCCCAGGTGCTGCTAGCCGCCTTCGACGATCTGGCCCTGGCCGCCGATGCGGTGGGGGAGATCATCGCCGCCGGCATCATCCCGGCCGGCTTGGAGATGATGGATGGCCTGGCGATTCGTGCCGCCGAGGCGTTTGCCCATGCCGGTTATCCAAAAGATGCAGCGGCGATCCTGCTCTGCGAGCTGGATGGGATCAACGAAGAGGTCTCGGTGCACCTCAAACTGGTCCACGATCTGTTGCTGCAGGTCGGGGCAACCGAGGTGCGTACTGCCCGTGATGAGGCGGAACGGCAGCTCTTCTGGAAGGGGCGCAAGTCGGCCTTCCCGGCGGTGGGACGACTCTCTCCCGACTACTACTGCATGGACGGCACTGTGCCGCGCAAACGGCCTGGCGGAGGTGCTGACTGGCATCAGCCGCCTCTCCGAATACTACGGCTTAGTGGTGGCCAACGTCTTCCACGCCGGCGACGGTAATCTGCACCCGTTGATCCTATTCGATGCCAACCAGCCTGGCGAGCTCAAACGGGCAGAGGATCTGGGGGCTGAGATCCTCGAACTGAGCGTGCGGGTCGGCGGCACCATCACTGGCGA
>AASF01000410.1 GCA_000168735.1 Candidatus Endoriftia persephone str. Hot96_1+Hot96_2
GATCAACATGCTGCGGCGATTGATCGATGACTACCAGCCAGAGCACATGGCGGTGGTGTTCGACGCTCCCGGCGGCAGCTTTCGCAACCAGCTCTACCCGGACTACAAGGCCAACCGGCCGCCGATGCCGGAGGAGTTGCGCCAGCAGATCGAGCCGCTGCACCAGATTGTGCGTGCGATGGGGCTACCGCTGCTGATGATCCCAGGGGTTGAGGCGGATGATGTGATCGGCACCCTGGCGCAGCAGGCGGCGCAGCTGGGTATGCAGAGCCTGATCTCTACCGGCGACAAGGATATGGCGCAGCTGGTCAACGCACAGGTGGCGCTGATC
>AASF01000409.1 GCA_000168735.1 Candidatus Endoriftia persephone str. Hot96_1+Hot96_2
TTGATCAGTGCGGAGATGCCGCCCAGTGCCAGAGTGTGGGTGAGCAGCTCGAAATAACGGGGTGTCGAGATCCTGCTGCACCACCTGCCAGGCCCAGATCAGCAGCTGGATCAGCGGCAGCAGAAAGGCGAGACTGAACACCAGTCCCGCTGCTGAACTAGCTACACCGCCCCGCCAGCCCTGCAGTCGGAAGCGCTGTGGCGGGGCGCCGCGACTGGTCTCGTGGTAGCGGGCGCGGCCGCGCAGGCGGCGTTCTGCGACCAGCGCCAGGGCGACAAACAGTAACAGCAGCGAGGCGAGCTGGGAGGCGGCCTGTAAGTTGAACAGGCCGAACCAGGCCTTGTAGATGGCGGTGGTGAAGGTGTCGTAGTTAAACACCGATACCGTGCCGAAATCGGCCAGGGTCTCCATCAACGCCAGTGAGGTACCGACGACGATGGCGGGGCGGGCCATCGGCAGGGCTACGCGAAAAAATGCAGCCCGTGGTGTCAGACCGAGGCTGCGCGCCGCCTCCAGGGTGCCGCGCCCCTGGGTGAGAAAGGCGGAGCGGGCCAGCATGTAGACATAGGGATAGAGCACCAGTACCAACACCAGGGTCACCCC
>AASF01000408.1 GCA_000168735.1 Candidatus Endoriftia persephone str. Hot96_1+Hot96_2
CGATGCGCCAACGAACCAGAGAGATCGATCAACGGCACCTCCACGGCTTCAAACACATCCGGCAGATAGGGCAGTTGCAACTCATCGCCAGCCTCCCACTTCCGCCCCAGCATCTGCCGACGCATCTGCCGCTGCGCACGTTGCTGGAAGGGCAACGCTTCATCAGGCTCCAGTTTTAGCCGCAGGGAGGCCAGATCCACTGAAAGTCGCAGCGGCAGCCACTGCTGCAGCAAACTGCTATGCACATAGATCTCATGTTGGTGCAACTCCACCAGATTGCGGTTGAGTTTGTGGACTCTTCCATCCACCCGCACCTCGCCCCGCGCATAGTCCAAATCAAACTGGTGGCGCTCATCAATAAACCAGCCAGAGGCATGTCCTTCGGCTGCGGTAACCTGGATAGGAAACTCTACCGCGTAGAAGAAGTCGGAGAGGGGCAGCAGCACACCTGACGGCACGAGATAGCCAAGCAAGCCGTCACTCAACACGGTTCGCCCCACAACCAGCTGCAGGATCAGTTCATCCTCAGCAGGGCGGCTTGTTGGCTCGAGTGAGACCTCCGCATCAGGCACAACCATCGCAGTGCTGTTCAGCTCCTGAGGCGGATGGCCCCGAGTCAGAGCCGGTTCTCCACTCACTTTCTGGGCTGAACCCGCAGCGCCAACATCCGCTCGCCGGGCAGGATGTCCGTCGTCCACACCCCCAGGCGGCCCCTGTTTGGCAGGAAGGTCAGGCTCCCACCTCCTGCCTGGCTGATCCGTAATGCGGCTGACATCTCGGCGATGGGTGAACTGATGATCTGCAAAGACATCCGGCAAGTAGGCAAATTGACGCCCGGCAGGCCCTGGCTTGGGTGAGTCTATCGGCACATTTGCCTCCACCGCCGCAGGGCTTGGAGCTGTCGAGGGTAGCACCGGTGCAGACAGAGAGCGCCCAGGCGGTAGATTATCGGCCTCTCCAGCCGGTGGGGCGTCGCTGCCTCCATCACCCAAAGGATGACTCACGGACAGGGGACGTTTGCCATCATCAACCTCCGTCGGCCGGGACACAGGCCCCTCAAGCAGTGCCTCCCTGTGGCGCCTGACGGGTAACTGATTAGACACCAGTCTGACCTGCGC
>AASF01000407.1 GCA_000168735.1 Candidatus Endoriftia persephone str. Hot96_1+Hot96_2
GATCAGCCGCATGGACTCCGCTGAGCTGGTGGCCGCCACCGCTGGCCTCGACACCGACGATCTGGCTGACCTGGTCAAGGAACTGCCGCGCCACATCACCTGGGAGGTGCTCGACTCCCTCGATCAGCAACACCGGGAACGTCTCGAGACGGTACTCGCCTACCCCGAAGAGAGCGCTGGCGGCCTGATGAACGTCGATACCGTGACGGTACGCGCCGAGGTCACCCTCGACGTGGTGCAGCGCTACCTGCGCCACATCGGCGAGCATGTACCACGGGACACCGACAAAGTATTCGTGGTCAATCGCGACCATCGTTACCTCGGCGTTTTGCACCTCTCCACTATCCTCACCCACGATCTGGACGACAGCGTGGCCGAGGTGATGTCCCTCGACATGCAGCCGATCCCGGCCCACTGGAGCAAACGCGAGGTGGCCAACCGCTTTGAACAGCACGACCTGATCTCGGCGCCGGTAGTGGACGAGAACGGCCGACTGCTCGGCCGTATCGCTATCGACGACGTGGTCGACGTGATCCGTGAGGAGGGGGAGCACCAGTTCATGGGCCAGGCCGGCCTCTCTGAAGACGAGGATATGTTTGCACCGGTGATGGTCAGCGCCAAGCGCCGCGCGCTGTGGCTCGGCGTCAACCTGGCTTACCGCCTTCCTCGCTTCTTGGGTGATCCGTCAGTTCGAGGCGACCCTCGACCAGATCGTGGCGTTGGCGGTGCTAATGCCGATCGTCGCCAGCATGGGCGGCATTGCCGGCACCCAGACCCTGACCCTGGCGATCCGTGGCCTGGCGCTAGGGCAGCTCTCCCACAAAAATGCCCGCTGGCTGCTGGCCAAGGAACTGGCGGTGGGCACCATCAACAGCGCCATCTGGGCGGTGGTGGTGGGGGTGTCCGCCGGCCTCTGGTTTAATGACAGCAGCATCGCGCTGCTGATTGCCGCGGCGATGACCATCAACCTGATCTTCGCCGCCCTGGCCGGGGCGATACTGCCGATTGCTCTGGAGAAACTCGGCATCGACCCAGCGCTAGCCGGCGGCGTACTACTCACCACCGTCACCGATGTAGTGGGATTCCTGGCGTTTCTCGGGTTGGCGACAATCTATCTGCTCTGAGCGGGCGACAGCCAGCCGAGCCGGGA
>AASF01000406.1 GCA_000168735.1 Candidatus Endoriftia persephone str. Hot96_1+Hot96_2
CCCTGATCACCACCAGAGGTAGGGTGTAGAACCACCCCTTCTTCAGGATTTCCCCGGCACTCTCCTTCGAACGTTCGCCGACGATGTTGTACTTCTTCGCCTCATAGTGAACCATCACGAAGACGCTGAAGAAGTACATGAAGGCGGGAAACAGCGCCACCAGCATGATCTGCGAATAGGGCAGACCCGTCATCTCCGCCATGATGAAGCCGCCGGCGCCCATCACCGGCGGCATGAACATACCGCCGATGGAGGCCGCTGGCTCTATGCCCCCTGCCACATGGGGTTTAAAACCCGCCTTCTTCATCATCGGAATCGTAAACGCCCCGGTGGAGACGGTGTTGGCGATGGCGCTGCCGGAGATCGAGCCAAACAGGCCGCTGGCGATCACCGAGACTTTGGCCGGGCCACCCAGCTTGTGGCCCACAGCGGCCAGGGGAAAATCGATAAAGAATCGTTGCGCACCGCTCGTCTCCAGAAACGCACCGAACACCACAAACAACAGGATGTAGGTGGCCAGCACGTTGGCCATGATGCCGAACACGCCGTCGCTCTTGTAGAAGATCGAGGTACAGAGGTCGGGAAAGGTGTCACCGGCGTGGGAGATCAACTCTGGCATGTAATCGCCATAGATCCCGTAGAGCAGCATGATGGCACCAATCACGACAAAGAATGTTGCCCACCACTCGACGCGCCAGGTCCACCCCCAGAAAACGCCCACCATGGGCGATGACTTGATCCAGCTCGGTCTCC
>AASF01000405.1 GCA_000168735.1 Candidatus Endoriftia persephone str. Hot96_1+Hot96_2
ATCAGTGATCGCCTGACACAATTGCTGGCGCGAGCCCTGCGGGAGGAGGCGGAAGCCCCTAAGGCCCTGGCCGAGGTAGAACTGACCGCACGGGAGCAGGAGATTCTAGGGCTGATCTCCTGCGGCATGAGCAATCGCTTGATTTCCAAGGGAGTTGGATATTAAAGAGGGAACGGTCAATGTGCATGTCAAACATCTGCTGAAAAAGCTCAACCTCCATTCCCGGGGTGGAGGCTGCAGTGTGGGCGCTGAAAAATCTGGAAAAGTAATTCAATCCGGATGGCATGATTGGGCGTGAGACTAAAAAATTGTGGTAAACCTCAATAATTGAATCGTTCCAGTGAGAAGTGGCTGTTCTGAATGGATCGTTCAATAAAATGATATATAAAAAGGACGGATATACCAAAAAATAGGTAATTGGTATCAAAAACTGGGTATTTGTGCGCTACCAAATAATGGGCATCTCATTGATTGTTAAGTAAATTATTTATTTTTTATGAATGCATTATTGATTGATATCAAAGCTGCGCGTACTCATTAGTGACAGGAATTTCCTAATCCGTTGGGGGTATCTTTTGTGACAACATCAATCAACAGGATACAGCTGCTTCGAGGCGATCTTCGGGGCTCTCGTCAAATTGTTCGGCGCACCCTGGGCGCCGGATGAGTTTCGCTTTGTTGATGCATGCGAACGCTGCGATGCGTGCCATCGCAGCCTGTTCCGAAACCATTCTCAAGCGCGGCCAGGGCGGTTTTCCAGAAGTCGATTTCAGTCAGGGCGGCTGCACCTTTTGTGGCGATTGTGTGAAGGCCTGCACCCATG
>AASF01000404.1 GCA_000168735.1 Candidatus Endoriftia persephone str. Hot96_1+Hot96_2
CCTTGATCATCATCGAGATGAACCCGCGCGTGTCGCGCTCCTCGGCGCTTGCCTCCAAGGGCAGCGGTTTCCCGATCGCCAAGGTGGCGGCCAAGCTGGCGGTGGGTTATACGCTGGACGAGCTGCAGAATGATATTACCGGCGGCGCCACTCCGGCCTCGTTTGAGCCGAGCATCGACTATGTGGTCACCAAGATACCGCGCTTCGCCTTCGAGAAGTTCCCGCTGGCCGACGATCGCCTCACCACCCAGATGAAGTCGGTGGGCGAGGTGATGGCGATCGGTCGCAGCTTCCAGGAGTCGCTGCAGAAGGCGCTGCGCGGCCTGGAGACCGGTAAATACGGCCTGTGTGAGATCGTCGATGCCGAGGCCGAGGATGTGCGCGGTACCCTGGTGCGCGAGATGCGTCTGCCCGGCCCTGAGCGCATCTGGTATCTTGCCGACGCCTTCCGCCTTGGCATGGATCTGGACGAGGTGCATGAGCACAGCCGGGTCGACCCCTGGTTCCTGGTGCAGATCGAGGAGCTGGTGAATCTGGAACGCGAGGTCGCCGGTCAGGGCATCGAGGCGCTGGATGCTGATCGCCTGCGCT
>AASF01000403.1 GCA_000168735.1 Candidatus Endoriftia persephone str. Hot96_1+Hot96_2
GATCAACGAATATATGTGCCACCAGCTGGGTAACTGTAACAATGGCCTGACTATCGCGCATGGAACTGGGCAGCCCGGAATCGGTGAAAGGTGCGGTCGAGGCCGGTATGGGGGTCTCGGTGGTGTCGCGTGCCTCGATTCAAAAGGAGCTGAAGCTGGATACGCTGCGTGCGATCCCGCTTGATCCGCCGCTGGAGCGCCCCTTCTCTTTTGTGCACCAGAAACAGAAGTTTCGTCTGCGGGTGATGGAAGAGTTGCTCGATTTTGCCCGCGCTTACTGTGAACAGCACCAGAGCGAACTTGCATGATGATGCCCTCTCCTGCAGCGGGCAGGCCGCAAAATGCACAACAGCGGCATCTGCTCAAGTTGTTCAACGAACTGGATGAGGCGGGCCGCCGCAGTCTGCTCGACTATGCTGAGTTTCTGCAGACGCGTACGAGTCAAGAGACGATGGCAGAGTCCGAGCCTGAGCCACTGCTCGAACCCAAGCTGATCCCCCGGCCTGAGAATGAGTCGGTGGTGAAAGCGATCAAGCGTCTCTCCGCCAGTTTTTCGATGTTGCCACGGGAGGCGCTGTTCAATGAGACATCCTCGCTGATGATGGCGCATGTCATGCAGGGGCGCTCCGCGCCGGATGTGATTGATGAACTGGAAGCGCTGTTTGAAGCGCACTATCAGAAGTATCGCCAAGGC
>AASF01000402.1 GCA_000168735.1 Candidatus Endoriftia persephone str. Hot96_1+Hot96_2
GATCAACACATAACGTCGTGCTGCCTGCTCATCGAAGAAGTGGATGTCGATATTCAGCTCCGGCAGGTTCTGCGTAAAGCCGGCTGACAACTCACTCAGCTGTTTGGGTCTCGGCCGAGGTTTGGAGGCCACTGCCGGCGGGCTGCCCAACGGCTCGCCTGAAGCAACCGACGCCGGCGCCTCTTCCGTTGCCTCAACGCTGGCTGGCTGCGCTGGCTGAATCTCCGGTACCGCTGCAACCGGCGGTGTTGGCTGGTGCAACGGCAGGTCCGTCTGGCGGCAGCATGGAGCGCAACGCAGACGGTCTCTGCTGCGGGTCCGCGGCAGGCGGCTGCCACTCACTGCCGGACGCAGTCTCATAGGGCGTATGCTCCAAAGGCTCGCTGTCACCGAGATAGAGCCCCAGCGCCAACATGCCGAACGCCACCAGAAACAAGCAGCGCATAGATCAGCCCACGCCCTACCCCAGGATCAATGCGGTGCATACGTCCACCCAGACGCGGCACCTCTCCCGAACGGTGCTGGCGTTCCGCTTTCTTCAGCGCATCCAGGATCAGCGACATGCTACTCCCCTTCCACCAAGCTCACGCCTGTCAGCGTCGGCGTTCCCACCATCAGCTGCAGATTGTTGAGTTGAATCTGGGTCTTCTGTCCAGCCACCCCGTCGGGCTTCAGGCCTGTTCTCAGCTGGTACTCCCGCAGCTGCACCCCAAGTTCTTCATCAAACTGCTGCGACACTCCATCGGCACTCAATTTAATCCCGTTTGACAGCGCCAGACGCCGCCGCAACCAAGTCACCAGTGGCCCATCGCTACCCGGGCCAATCAGCGCCTCACCAGCATGAGGGCGCCACAACATGGTGAA
>AASF01000401.1 GCA_000168735.1 Candidatus Endoriftia persephone str. Hot96_1+Hot96_2
CTGATCATTGGCGGCGGACCGCTCATGTAGAGTTCATAGTCGCTCAGATCGGGGTGATCCGCCGTCACGGCTTCGTGCACCCAGCCGGTCTGACCCTGCCAGCCCTCGTCCGGTTCCGAGAGCACCGGCACATAGCTGAAGTTGTCGTGATCTGTAGCCCACTGCTTGGGCAGCTCGGGCAGGTAGAGGTCGGCCTTGTTGCGTACACCCCAATAGAGCACCATCTTGCGCTTGACGCCGATCTCAAAGGCGTGTTCGATGATCCCCTTGAGCGGCGCGAAGCCGGTGCCGCCTCCGGCGAAAATAATCGGGCGCTCCGACTCCTCGCGCAGGAAGTAGCTGCCGAGGGGTGCCTCCAGGCGCAGGATCGTCTTCTCCTGCATATCATTGAACAGGAAGTCGGTGAACTTGCCGCCTGCTATATGGCGGATATGCAGCTCGATGAACTTGTCGTCGTGGGGCGCGTTGGCAATGGAGAAGGCGCGTTTGCTGCCATCCTCGAGGATGAAGTTGAGGTACTGGCCGGCCAGAAACTGCAGCCGTTCGCCCTCGGGGAGTTTGATATAGAGGCGGATTACGTCGTCATTGAGATGCTCGATCCGGTCGACCTTGCAGGGGAACTCTTTGATTTCGATATCGCTGGCCTGTGTGGCTTCTTTCACCTCGATGCGCAGATCGCTGTTGGGGGTTGCCTTGCAGGTCAGGCAGCTGCCGGCCGGTTTGCCGTCCAGTGCTGGTGGCTCACCATCCGGGTAGCTCACGCTGCCTTCAGAGAGGCTGCCCTGGCACTCACCGCAGAAACCGTTGCGGCAGCCGTAGGGAAGCTTGATGCCTTGACGAACCGCAGCCTCGAGG
>AASF01000400.1 GCA_000168735.1 Candidatus Endoriftia persephone str. Hot96_1+Hot96_2
CCCTGATCACCGAGGACAATCTGGTGGTGATGGCCTCTGAGATGGGCGTGCTCGAATATCCCGGAAGAGAAGATCGTCAAAAAGTGGCGTTTGCAGCCGGGCAAGATGTTTCTCATCGATATGGAGCAGGGGGCGCATCATTGACGATGCCGAGCTGAAACAGCAGAATCCNGCCAGCGCCAAGCCTTACCAGGCGTGGCTCGATAAGACCCAGATCCACCTGGACGCCCTCCCCTCGGATGTCGCTCCAATGGCTCCGGATGCCGCGACTCTGCTGCGCGCTCAGCAGGCCTTCGGCTACAGCCAGGAAGGGACATCAAATTCCCTGGCTCCNACGCCGATGGTGCTGACTGGGGCCAGGAGGGCACCGGCTCGATGGGTGCAGACAACCCGCCCTCGGTGCTGTCGCTGCGTGCCAAGCATCTCTCCACCTATTTCAAGCAGAACTTCGCCCAGGTGACTAATCCGCCGATCGACCCGATTCGCGAAGAGATCGTGATGTCGCTGGTGAGCCTGATCGGGCCGCGGCCAAACCTGCTGAACCTCTCCGATGCGGGTCGACAAAAGCGCCTGGAGGTCTCCCAGCCGGTGCTGACCAATGAGGACCTGGAGCGCATCCGCCACATCGAAGACCACACGGGTGGTGCCTTCCGCACCAAGACCCTGCATATCAGCTACCCTGTCAGCGAAGGCGCGGC
>AASF01000399.1 GCA_000168735.1 Candidatus Endoriftia persephone str. Hot96_1+Hot96_2
CCTTGATCAACTCCTCTCCGCAACCCTGAGCGAACTCCAGCAGCGGTTGTGTGCGACGGGTGAGAGGGCCCGCATCGACAGCCTGATCGAGCGCGCCCGCCCCTTTATCATCACCAGCGCCGGCAACCCCGGTGAGCGCCTCTGGCGCGTCACCCCGCGTCCCCAGCCGGGGCGGGCGTGCCCAGCAGATGGCGCTTAGCGACTACCCGGCCCTGCTGAGCTGGGATGGGGTCGAGCTGCGTCTGCCCGACGCGCTGCTTCCGGTGGATGTGCGACAGCGCCGGACTCTGGCTGGAGGAGCGTCCTGGGCTGCAACTGGCGCACTGCGAGGGGGTGACCGAGGGACGCTACTGCCTCGAATACAGTGGCCAGGATGATCCCCAAAGCGCTCCGGCCCTGGCGCTGGCCGGTGATCTGCCGGCCTCGAACGCCGCCAGTGGCCGACAGCAGCTGCTCGATTGGGACTGGGGGCTGGGCGGTCCGGATGCCGGTGTTGGCCGGGACGGCTTCTCGCTGCGCTGGATCGGCAGACTCAAACCGGGCGCTGGCATCTACCGTGCTGAGCTCGATGCCGACGATAA
>AASF01000398.1 GCA_000168735.1 Candidatus Endoriftia persephone str. Hot96_1+Hot96_2
CTTTAGCTTGATTTACTTCATTTAGAAAATAGAAATACACCGCTGTCTGAAGCCTTCCTGTATTTTATGATAACTTTCATCCCAGAATTTATCTAACTCAGCTTCGTATTCTTTACTTAGCTCTCGATTCTCCATTTCTGCCTTATATTTCCGATTATAGTAGTGCGTTAAATCTAACAGTGCTTCAATTACAGATTGATATGCTACAACTCTCAGTTCCCACCATTTTTTATTGCGGTGTTCACGAGTTGCAATATAGGCCGAAAATAAACCGGCAATAAGGCCAACTATTCCTAACTTTAGTAATTCAAGAAATGTATCCATGTTCATTTTTGGTTATAACGTCTCACATCACCGGCAGAAAAAGCAGAGCGAGGAACGAGCGCAGCTTTTTTCTGTCCGAGTGCATGTGATTGTTATGCTTTCATAGTTTCTAATTAGCCCATTTTCTTATAGCAGCCAACAATACTTTCTGTATTCCATCTTACATCTTCTTTCGACCTAGAATAAACTACTTGAGATATTCTTTCTTGCCCTCTTGGTATGACACCCACAATTGGAATATCGTTTTTTATTGCCGTATCTAATTCCCATTCAATCCAATCGCTGTGAGAAGCATAAATTCCTGCAATACCCAATACAATATTGGCATTTCTGATTTTTTCACGCAATCTTGTTT
>AASF01000397.1 GCA_000168735.1 Candidatus Endoriftia persephone str. Hot96_1+Hot96_2
AGCACCCGCCACTTCTCAGCGCACCACTTCCGGTGCCAGCAGGATATCCCGGGAGGCGGTGCCGGTGAGGCGGTGCCAGACTACCCCGGCTGGCGCCATCTCCACCAGGTCGGCAGCGATCTGGATGTAATTCTCCAGGGTGAGCGGCGTGTACTCGCCGCGTCGCCACTGGTTGGCCAGCTGGGTGCCCTTGACCACATGCAGCGGGTGCAGCTTGAGGCCATCGGTGCCGACCTCCAGCACCTGCCGCAGGGACTCGTGGCAGTGGCTCGCCTGCTCTCCAGGCAGACCGGCGATCAGATGGGTGCAGAGCTTTAGTCCCCGTGCCCTGGCCGCGCTGGCGCTCTCCTGGTATTCAGCAAAACCGTGGCCTCGGTTGACTCGCTGCAGCGTGGTATCGAAGGCGGACTGTAGCCCCAGCTCCAGCCAGATCTCATAGCCTTGCGCCTGGTAGCCGGCCAGCAGATCGAGTACCGCCGGTGGCACGCAGTCGGGGCGGGTACCCACCGACAGACCGATCACGTCGGGCTCGGCCAGGGCACTGTCGTAGAGGGACTTTAGCTGCTGCAGATCGCCATAAGTGTTGGTGTAGGCCTGGAAGTAGGCGAGGTATTTTTTCGCCCCGGTGCGTTTGCGGACCACCCGCCGCCCCGCTGCGATCTGTTCTGCGATCGACTTGGGCTGGCGACCGTTCGGACTGAAGGAGACATTGTTGCAGAAGGTGCAGCCGCCGATACCCTTGCTGCCGTCTCGGTTGGGACAGGTGAAGGCGGCGTCGATGGCGACCTTGTGGACCCGCTCACCGTAACGCTGGAGCAGATATTGGCCGAAGGTTGGGGCCTGCTGTGCCAGGCTCATCGATTAGCCGACCCGGTCCAGCTCGCGTTGGCGAAATTCCACCCCAAGCGCCTCGGCCCG
>AASF01000396.1 GCA_000168735.1 Candidatus Endoriftia persephone str. Hot96_1+Hot96_2
TTGATCCCACACTGGCGGATCAACTCGACGAAGACAGCTTGAGTCAGCTCACCATGCTGTGGTGGCAGTTGGCTGCCTGCGCCGAAATGACCTATGCGCCACTCGACTCCATTCTGCCGCTGCTGCCGGACGAATCCATTCTTCGCCGCGCCCTCGAAACCGAGGACGCCGATCTGTTGTTCAACAATATCTGGACACTGGATC
>AASF01000395.1 GCA_000168735.1 Candidatus Endoriftia persephone str. Hot96_1+Hot96_2
CTTGATCCAGTTCAATCAGGCGCGCCTGGCGGCCGCTCTTCTCGCAAGCGATCAGGGTACTGCCCGAGCCGCCAAAGGGGTCCAATACGATATCCCGGCTCTTGCTGGAATTGCGCACCGCACGCTCGACCAGTTCCACCGGTTTCATGGTGGGGTGAAGATCGTTCCTGGCCGGTTTGTTGAAGAACCAGACATCCCCCTGATCGCGCGCGCCGCACCAAAAGTGGTCGGCTCCTTCGCGCCAGCCATAGAGGATCGGTTCATACTGGCGCTGATAATCGGAACGCCCCAGGGTAAAGGTGTTCTTGGCCCAGATGATGAATGTGGACCATTTACCACCGGCGTCACGAAACGCCTGCTGGAGCGTGTCCAGCTCGCTGGACTGACCTGGCGATGTAGCACGCGCCTTTGGTCACTTCGAGCAGATATATCAAGCGCCGCCAGCAAAAAAACCATAGGAAGCCTTCGCCAAGATTGTCGTTCAGGATGCGCCGGTCCTTGTCGCGCATTTTGTCCTTGGCGGAGTTGCCATAGTCCACGTTGTAAGGGGGATCGGTGAAGACCATGTCGGCCAACTCACCGTCCATCTATTGTTCCATATCTTCGCGCTTGGTGGCGTCGCCACAGAGCAGGCGGTGTTCACCAAGCAGCCA
>AASF01000394.1 GCA_000168735.1 Candidatus Endoriftia persephone str. Hot96_1+Hot96_2
CTTAGCTTATGCATTAAACGATCCTTTAGAATCTTATCCAGCCATAGTCCAAAAAGACAGGGCGTGGTACAAGCGTCAATTTTTAAAGCGCATTGAAAATGAAGCGAACCAGTATGCTTTTCGTAATAAAGTAAAAAGGAAGCAGTACATTAGAGCCAGAAAAAAAGAATTTGAAAATTTCTATCAATGCTATACAGATGAAAAATGGCTTTTCGAGCAAGCCCAATCAGTGATCCGGTTAGACTCGGTAGTTCAAGGATATCTAAGCCTTAGTGCTACAAATAAGAGTATTCTTATGTGGTCGCATTATGCACAGAATCATGAACGGTTAGTTATAGGCTTTAGAACGTGAGCATGAGTATTTTAACTACGGTCTAATGAAGGTTAAATATAAAGATAAAAGGCCCTTCCTTGACCCAACACAGCCTAAACAGGATGCCAGTCTTTTTTACACAAAAAGTACTGATTGGAAATATGAAGAAGAGTATCGGAAATCTATAGGGTTTGTAACACCTATTGAACTGGAAAACGGTAATACGCTATTGCCATTTCCAGAGGAGCCGCCAGACGTTGGTGACGAGTCACTTCATGCTATAAGGTTATTCGATTTTCCAAAAGATTGCGTGTCATCCATTATTGTCGGATGGAAGTCCAGTCCCAAGCTGCTTTCTGAAATTGAAAAAAATCTTAAAAGGCATCAATTAGAAAGTGTTGCTATATATAGTGCGACGCCTCACAAGTTCCGGTACGAAATGGAAATGCATGAAATATAAAAACTTAACAAATAGCTCCAGCGGACAATTCAAAGCGGCACTTGGTTTGCTTTCGCAAAAACGCGCCGCTTTGAATTGCCGCTGAGCATGGCGTTAGGCCTTACAAAACAAAAAGTGCAATAGAGTGAGATCAAAATGAATATTGGTTTAGCCCTTGGAGGTTGGCTCTTCTCGTGGATGGTCACATATAGGTGTTATTAGCGCACTGGCTGAT
>AASF01000393.1 GCA_000168735.1 Candidatus Endoriftia persephone str. Hot96_1+Hot96_2
GCCAAGAAGATGGCCATGGACCCCGCCATGGAGCACGACCATACCGGCCACCAGCATGACCAGCCGGAGATGCCGATGGCCATGGGCGCACCGAAGCCCGATGTGGCCGAGACCACGGCCCCGCCACTGCGCGAAACAGCCACGGACAACGATCAGCCCCTCTACGCCTGCCCGATGCACCCGGAAGAGACCAGCCACGAGCCTGGCAACTGTCGCATCTGCGGCATGTTCCTGGTCAAATCCACGGCAGAAGGGAACGCCAAGAAGATGGCCATGGACCCCGCCATGGAGCACGATCACACCGGCCACCAGCACGATCCAGCAGAGATGCCGATGGCCATGGGCGCACCGAAGCCCGATGTGGCCGAGACCACGGCCCCGCCACTGAGCAAAACAGACACGGACAGCGATCAGCCCCTCTACGCCTGCCCCATGCACCCGGAGGAGACCAGCCACGAACCCGGCAACTGTCGCATCTGCGGCATGTTCCTGGTCAAATCCACGGCCGAAGGGAGCGCCCAGAAGATGGCCATGGACCCCGCCATGGGACAGGACCACAGCGGCCATCAGCATAATCCGGCAGAGATGCCGATGGCCATGGGCGCACCGAAGCCCGATGTGGCCGAGACCACGGACCCACCAATGAGCAAAACAGACACGGACAGCGATCAGCCCCTCTAAGCCTGACCGATGCACCCGGAAGAGACTAGCCACGAACCCGGCAGCTGTCGTATCTGCGGCATGTTCCTGGTCAAATCCACGGCAGAAGGAGACGCCAAGAAGATG
>AASF01000392.1 GCA_000168735.1 Candidatus Endoriftia persephone str. Hot96_1+Hot96_2
TGATAGCGATAGATACGGGAGTCACCGATATGCACGATGTGGGCGGTGGTCGACTTGAGTACCAGGCCGCTGAAAGTGGTCAGCATGCCCCGTGCCGAATCATAGTCGGACTGCCCTTGGCTGTAGAGCCAGCGATTGAGCGCCCCCAGCACCTTGCCGGCAGAGGTCTTGACGCTCCACGACTCGGGGGTGCTGAAGTAGTCGGAGAGAAACCCGGAGACACAGATCTGACTGGCCCGCCCGCCACCTTCGCTGGAGCTCACCCCGTCGGCGATGGCGGCGGCAATCCCCTTGCTCAGCAGCAGATTGTCCTCGGGGATGCAGACGTTGCAGGTGTCATCATTATTCTGTTTGACACCAGCCTCACTGCGGAAAGCGTAGTCGATTTCGAGTTTGGTGCTCATATTCGTCCCGTAGGCAGCGCCGCTAGCGGCGCTCCTACAATGGTTGAGTCGGTTCAGCTTAACTCACCTCGATCATCTGCACGCTACCGTCCTCCATCACCTCGGCAGTGTGGCCTTGGGGTTCATCCAGGAGCTGAACCGCCAG
>AASF01000391.1 GCA_000168735.1 Candidatus Endoriftia persephone str. Hot96_1+Hot96_2
CCCTTATCTGCCGCTGCAAGGCAATACTAGTCTACAGACCTCCAATGCGTGTCTGGGCTGCCACGACAAGATGCAGAATGTGCATGGCGTGCCGCTCTGCGCCACCGGTGATGAGTACGACAAGAGCGCGACCCAGGAGAGCTGCCAGTCGTGCCACATGGCCTCGGTCAAGGGGGTGGCGGATCACAGCATGGGGGGTGGTCACAGCGTCGGTGTGTTGAAGCGCGCGGTAAAGTTGGACCTGCAGGTAGAGCCAGAGGCGGGTCAGCTTGCAGTGAAGGTCCAGCTGCATAACAAGAGCGCCCACAACGTGCCTACTGGTGCACCGTTTCGCAATATGTACCTGAAGCTGAGTGCATTTGATGTCAACGGCAAGCTACTGTGGCAGAACTTTCAGAAACATCCGATGAAGGAGGACCCGCAGGCCTTTTTCGTTTACGCACTGGCGGATAAGGAGGGCAAACCGGCAATGCCACCGATGGCCACTCAGGTGGTGAAGAACACCCGCCTGCAGCCCTATGAACGGCGGGCCCTGGAGTATCGGATTACGGCTGATAACGTAAAAAGCGTGCGCGCCGAGCTCTACTTCAACCTGCTCTCACCGGGCATGGTGAAGAAGATGAAGGCGCTGCCGGATGCGCTGAAGGCGCCGAAGCGCATTGGTTGGAGTGAAGTCCAGCTCTAAGAGAGGGGCCAAGCCGGAGTTGGTTTTGACTCCGGCTTGGCCGATAGAATGGACCGCTATTTCACGAAGATGGCTGGCTAAAATGCCAGATCAGTGAAGTGGGGTGCTGAAGAAATCAAAGAAAATCCACATGATGATGGATGATGCAATCAAGGTAAGCAGCATCGCGGGTGTGCCTTTGCGAAACCAAAGCCCAGGGGTGATGCGCAGGCTGTCATCCCCCGTCTCTTTCGC
>AASF01000390.1 GCA_000168735.1 Candidatus Endoriftia persephone str. Hot96_1+Hot96_2
GCCTTGATCACCGGCGCCTCTGGTACCGGCAAGGAGCTGGTGGCTCGCGCCATCCACCGCGCCAGCGCTTCTCCGGACGGCCCGCTTGTTGCCGTCAACTGTGCCGCACTAGTGGAGACCCTGCTCGAATCGGAGATGTTCGGTCATGAAAAGGGCGCCTTCACCGGCGCAGTCTCCCGCCAGGAGGGTAAGTTTGCACTGGCCCTGCTGGCGTGCACCATCTTTCTCGACGAGGTCGGCGAGCTCTCCCCCTCGATGCAGGCCAAGCTGTTGCGGGTACTACAGTACAAGGAGTTCACCCCACTCGGCGCCAAGC
>AASF01000389.1 GCA_000168735.1 Candidatus Endoriftia persephone str. Hot96_1+Hot96_2
CAGCGGCGTCAGCGGAGGAAAGCTCCGCCTTCGCCAGTGGCGGTATGCTGGCCCGCTCCTTTGCCTCAGGCTCCAGATCCATGAGGCTCTCGACGATAGAAAAATCGTCCGGGGCGTTCTCTCCCCCGGCCGGGAGCTGCATCTGACCAAGCGATTCCTGGAGGAAATCGAGAAACCGACCAGCCAGTTCCGGATCAAGGCGCCCCAGGTCCCGCTCCCGCTCCAAATTACCTGATGATC
The DNA here is from genome assembly GCA_000168735.1 of Candidatus Endoriftia persephone str. Hot96_1+Hot96_2. Lineage (GTDB taxonomy): Bacteria > Pseudomonadota > Gammaproteobacteria > Chromatiales > Chromatiaceae > Endoriftia > Endoriftia persephonae. The sequence goes on from AASF01000389.1 coordinate 241, forward strand.
TCTCCGTGGGGCAGAACACCCTTGTAGGGCCTCTCTGCGGCCAGGGCGTCGTAGATATCGAGCAGTTGGAAGACCCGCGCAAGGTAGGGAACCTCCTCTCCCCGCAGACCATCTGGATAGCCACTCCCATCCCAATGTTCATGATGGTGTCGGATCAGCGGAACCAATGGCTCCAGCGCCTTGATACCGCTGCAGAGTCTGGCCCCTACCACCGGGTGCAGACGCATCACTCGCTCTTCCTGGGCATTGAGCTGTTCCTGCTTGAGCAGAATATGATCCGGGATCGCCAGCTTGCCGATATCGTGCAGGGTGCCCAGGTGCTCCAGCAACTCGATGGAGCGGTCATCGAGCCCAAGATATCGGCCAAANCCAGGGGCCCAGATTGAGCGCAGAAAGGTGGCGGTGTGGAAGGTGCCGGCGCCCATTTCCATGTCGTAGGGCTGCAGGATCACACAACCTTGCTTGGCCCAATAGGCTTGCAGGGCGAAGATCAGCCCCTGAAAGGTTGATAGATCGGGTTTGAGGTCGTCTGCCTGGTTCACGTCCAAGATCCTGTTTGA
>AASF01000388.1 GCA_000168735.1 Candidatus Endoriftia persephone str. Hot96_1+Hot96_2
CCTTGATCATTCCGGTGCAGACCGAGTTTCTCGCCCTGGAAAGGGCTGGAGCGTATGCTGCATACCCTGCGGATGGTACTGAAAGCACGCGCCACGCCGCTTCCCTACACTATTGTTCCCACCATGTATGACGTACGCACGCGGGCTTCTGTGGAGAGCCTGAAGGTGTTGCGTGAGACATATAAGGAGCATCTCTGGCAGAGCCTGATTCCGGTCGACACCCGTTTGCGGGAGGCGAGCCGGGCGGGTATGCCGCCATCGATGTTTGATCCTAATTGCCGCAGTGTTGCCGCCTACACGGAGTTGCTGCAGGAACTTCAGCGTGAAGGGGAGCCGCTCTCCCGGGCCGGTACCAGATGATC
>AASF01000387.1 GCA_000168735.1 Candidatus Endoriftia persephone str. Hot96_1+Hot96_2
TGATCAGATGCAGGCTGGTGCGAGTCGCATTGAAAGCGGTGGTGAACTGTTGCAGGAGGTGTTCATGGCGTGCTGCAGAAGTCTGCCCGACCACCGCCTGGCGGTGGGCGATGCCCAGATAGCCGAGTTCGGTACGGAAGTGGGCGAAGGGGTCTTCTTCGGTGTCGCGGCCGGGATTGGCGTGGGCCAGCACCCGTACCATGATCTGCACCGGCCGGCCGGAGTTGAGCAGCCGTGAGAACTGTGGCATCGCTTGGTTGGCGACGCGCAAAGCGGTCTCCAGGGCGATCACCGCCGGCACCAGTAGCAGCTCGTGCTGGGAGAAGGCCTCCCAGTTGCAACTGGCGAACCAGGGATCGTGGATCGAGGCGTCGTAGAGATCGTCGATCTCGAGCTGGGCGATCCGCGCGGCGGCAAATACTTTGGCGAGGCGTGCTGCCTCTTGGTCGAATAGATCTTGGGCGGTGGTGCATGGGTCGTCGGAGACCACCGACTCGAAACCTTCGATGTCACTGAAGATGGTGCTGTCCAGGTCTTTCAGGTGGACAAAACGCACCAGGGTGGGTTCCTGGCGGTACTCCTTGAGGATCTCG
>AASF01000386.1 GCA_000168735.1 Candidatus Endoriftia persephone str. Hot96_1+Hot96_2
CCTTAAATGAGACGTGCCGAAGGCACTGGCGCTGCTTGAGCCGGCGCAGCGGCCGCAAGTGCGCCACCAGGCGGGTGAGCGGAATGTCGTGGTGGCGCAGCAGGCCTATCGGGACCTCGGCATCAGCGCCGAGGTGAAACCTTTTGAAGAGGATATGGCGGTGTGCTACGGCTGGGCTGATCTGGTGATCTGCCGGGCTGGTTGCGCTGACCATCTCGGAGCTGTCGGCAGCCGGTCTGGGAGCGATCTTAGTGCCCTATCCCCATGCGGTGGATGACCACCAGACCCGGAATGCTGCCTTCCTGGTGAATGCCGGGGCGGCGCAATTGCTGCCGCAGAGCGAGCTGGATGCGGCGGATCTGGCAGATCGATTGAGTCGCCTGAGCGCTGATCGTGGCGAACTGATGAAGATGGCCGGGGCCGCACGTGCCTTGGCACAACCTGACGCAGCAGAGCGGGTTGGTCGCGCCTGTCTGGAGGTAATGAACCATGAATGAAGCGGTAAGACGTCGCCACGCCCCGGACAGCATGGGCCGCATGCGACGCATCCACTTTGTCGGCATCGGCGGCGCCGGCATGAGCGGCATCGCCGAGCTGATGCTCAATCTTGGCTATGAGGTTTCTGGTTCAGATCAGCGTGAAAGCGTGGTGACCCAGCGCCTGAGTGATCTCGGCGCCGAGGTGTTTCTCAGCCATCAGGCGGGCAACGTGATCGGCTCGGATGCGGTGGTGATCTCCAG
>AASF01000385.1 GCA_000168735.1 Candidatus Endoriftia persephone str. Hot96_1+Hot96_2
GATCAGCTTGCCCCACACCCCAATCCAGAGCGGTGTCGAATCGGCTACCGGCTTTGGCTGCGCCGAACTCATCGCTGCTGCCGTACCGCCCGGCATCAGCTCTTCATAGCTCTTCATGGTCACCCCGGCGGGACAGGTTGCCGCGGCAACCTCCACCAGATCCTTGCTCGCCTTGATGCAGCCCAGTGGGATCACGATCAGGGTCAGCACCGTGGAGACCAGCACACCTGAGGCCAGCGAGATTGCCATACCCTGGAAGATCGGATCGAAAAAGATCACAGAGGAACCCGCCACCAGCGCAAGGGCAGTGATC
>AASF01000384.1 GCA_000168735.1 Candidatus Endoriftia persephone str. Hot96_1+Hot96_2
GATCACCGGATAGCCGATCCGCTGGGCGATCTCTTTGGTGCGCTTGGCGTTACCATCGATTGGGCCGTCGGAGCCGGGTACTGTAGGCACACCGGCCTTCTTCATCGCCTCGATGGCGGCCACCTTGTCGCCCATGGTGCGGATGGTCTCCGCCTTCGGGCCGATGAAGATGAAGCCGGAGTTCTCCACCCGCTCGGCAAAGTCAGCGTTCTCCGAGAGGAAGCCGTAGCCGGGGTGAATCGCCATCGAGTCGGTGACTTCGGCGGCGCTGATC
>AASF01000383.1 GCA_000168735.1 Candidatus Endoriftia persephone str. Hot96_1+Hot96_2
TCAACCGCGCCGCCTATGTGGATCTGGTGCAGAGCGCCCCGATCGACATCGCCATCTCACCGGAGCAGGCGACCATTGGCAGCCTGCTGACCCATGTGCGGCGCGGTGATGTGGTGATGGTGCATTCGCTGCGGCGCGGCGCGGCGGAGGCGATCGAGGCGGTGGCCCATGGGTGATCCTGGTTCTTCCAAGGTGGTGGGGCGGGCGATCGAGGAGATTAAGTTGCCCAAGGGGGCGACCATCGGCGCGGTGGTGCGCGGTGAGGAGGTGCTGATCGCCCACCACGATACGGTGATCCAGAGCGGCGATCATCTGATCCTGTTTCTGGTCGACAAGCGTCAGATTCGTGCTGTGGAGAAGCTGTTTCAGGTGGGGATCACCTTCCTCTAGGGGCAGCTCTGGCTATGAATATCACCGTGGTTCAACGTATTCTCGGCATCCTGCTGATGGTATTCAGCCTGACCATGATCCCACCGATGTTGGTCTCACTCTGGTATTGGGACGGTGCGTTCATCGGTTTTACCGATGGCTTTATGCTTACCTTGGGGCTTGGAGTGTTGATTTGGCTGCCGGTGCGGGGGCGGCGTCAGGAGCTGCGAGTGCGCGATGGCTTCCTGGTGGTGGTGATGTTCTGGACGGTACTCGGGTTGACTGGAAGCCTGCCGTTTCTGCTGGCGGCCCAGACTGGGATGTCGCTTACCGACTCGGTGTTTGAGTCGATC
>AASF01000382.1 GCA_000168735.1 Candidatus Endoriftia persephone str. Hot96_1+Hot96_2
GATCACCCGCATGGCGCGCACCAGCCACCCGGAGGCGGCTGGTTACCCTGGCAGCAGGTCGGCACCACCGTTGGCATCCTGTTTCGTGCCCTGGGTGGCGACGGCGGCCTGCAGGTGGAGGCGGCCCACGCCACCGAACACGGTGCCCGTCGCAGCTTGCTACATCGGATTGCCGGTGACAGCAGAAAGGTCGAGCTGGCCTGGCGCGATGAGCAGTACCTGCGCCTGCCCGCGGTGATCGATCTGTTCCCCTCCCCCCAGCTGAACCGGGATCTCTACATCTGGCTGGCGGCCCTGGCGGTGGGCGATCACCAGGACGAGGAGGCCTGGTTCGGCAAGAATCAGCGCCTGACGATCAAGGCCCTAAACGACTATCCTGGCCTGCGTCCACGTTACCAACGGTTGGTCGAGGCCCACCTCGCACAACGCATCCAGCCCGACAGCCAGCTCAAAGCCGAGGCAGCCCAGGAGGCAGCTATCCGTCAGGCGCTGCGCGAACCCGGCAGCGTCGAACAGCTGCCGCAGAGCCGGCGCCCGCCGCAACCTGTGCCGCTCTGGCTCCACCCCTTTCCTCCCGTGGTTGCTGCAGCCGGTGCCTCCGATGATTCTGATGAGGCAGGCAGTAGTAGCCGGGGCGAGATCAAGCAGATGGAGGAGCAGAACCGCCAAGCCGAGCGCGCCGAAAAACCCGAAGCAAAGGATCGGGGGTT
>AASF01000381.1 GCA_000168735.1 Candidatus Endoriftia persephone str. Hot96_1+Hot96_2
TCGCCTTGATCAAACTGGAAGTCACCTGCCAGCGTACTGAGAAGTTGTCCCGCGGCAGGCTGGCATCAGCGCTGCCGTTGCCCCAGTCAAAGTTGACCTGTGGGTCAATGCGCACCAGCGCCGGATCACCCTCCAGGTTTCGGTTGGCAAAATACTCGGCACAGAACTCACCCGCCGGCACTGAAGCACAATTGAGGCAGCGCAGCGCCCAAGGGCTGCCAGTCGAGGGAGAGAAAGGCGTTGCTACCGAGACGGTACTCCAGCGCCAGCAGATGGTCCCCCTGGCTAAGATGAGCGGTGCGCATGGCATCCACTGCCCCGCCATCACTGCTGCCCTGGTAGAGGGGCTGACCATCCAGCGACAGCTTCAGCTCACGGGCGCCATGGCTGAGCATAAACTGGTAGTCGCCCTGGGCGAACACGAAGGAGCCGCTCCAGCGCAGCAGCAGGCCATCCACCGACACTCCCACGGGCAGATCGCCGAGGCTAAAATGCAGGCCGTTGTCGCTGATCTGGAGCTGCGCCTGCTCTAGAGGGAGCCACTGAGCACCGTCGAAATATTCAAGGCAGAAGCCACCGCCAGGTTGCAGGCAGCCGACCCGCTCCAGCGCCAGACCCAACGCTGCCTCGCCGCTCAGGTCCTGAATAGTCGAGGCGCAGCTGATG
>AASF01000380.1 GCA_000168735.1 Candidatus Endoriftia persephone str. Hot96_1+Hot96_2
AATTTCTGGGGGTAAATTTCTCCTCCGAACAGTACGAGCGGATACCGGTACGCACTCGGTTTGGCCGCGCGCGCATCATCCATGTCCACGACAAGGAACGCACTGGCCAGAACCGTGGTAAACCAATCCTGACCAGCATCATGCCGCTGTTCAAGATGTTGGATCACTACGAGCGGTCGGAGCTGCAGGCGGCGGTGGTCAACGCGATGATCGCAGCCTTTATCGAAACACCGCTGGATGGGGAGTCCATTAGTGAGATGTTTGGCGGTTCGGTCGATGACTATATTGCTGCGCGCAACGAATGGCAGGTGAAGCTGCAAGGCGGTGCAGTGATCCCGGTTTTCCCTGGCGATAAGGTGGCTCCTTTCACGCCCAGTCGACCGAACTCCGGCTACAGCAGTTTTGTGGAAAACGTCCTTCGCCATATCGGCACGGGGCTGAACCTGCCCTTTGAGTTGTTGATGAAGGATTTTTCCAAAACCAACTACTCATCGGCACGCGCCGCTTTGATGGAGGCCTGGCGGTTTTTCATGGGGCGTCGCAGCTGGCTGGCCACCTACTGGGCAAAGCCCGTCTATGAGCTTTGGTTGGAAGAGGCTGTCAATAAGGGCCTCATCGAAGCTCCGGGTTTTTATGAAAACAAGGCGCTCTGGTGTCGCTGTAAGTGGATTGGTCCCGGCCGCGGCTGGATCGACCCGGTCAAAGAAGCCAGGGCTTCCAAGATCCGGTTAGAAATCGGGCTTTCCACACTGGAAGACGAATGTGCGACTCAAGGTCTGGATTGGGAAGAGGTGCTTGAACAGCGTGCTCGCGAGCAGGTCAAGATGCGTGAACTGGGTTTGAGTCCGAA
>AASF01000379.1 GCA_000168735.1 Candidatus Endoriftia persephone str. Hot96_1+Hot96_2
ATCAACTGGGCGCGTACCGGGTCGCTCTGGCCAATGACGTTTGGCCTCGCCTGCTGTGCGGTAGAGATGATGCATGCGGCTGCAGCCCGTTACGATATGGATCGCTTTGGCATCGTATTTCGCCCCAGTCCCCGTCAGTCTGACGTGATGATCGTTGCCGGTACTCTAGTCAACAAGATGGCTGCCTGGCGCTGCGCAAGGTCTACGACCAGATGGCCTGAGCCGCGTTGGGTGATCTCCATGGGTTCCTGTGCCAACGGTGGTGGCTACTATCATTACTCCTACGCGGTGGTGCGTGGCTGCGACCGCGTGGTGCCGGTGGATATTTACGTGCCTGGCTGTCCGCCCACCGCGGAGGCGCTGCTGTACGGGATAATCCAGTTGCAGGATAAGATTCGGCGTACCTGTACGATCGCCCGCTAGGTGGAGAGGATATGAGTTCTAACGAGCAATCACCGATGCAGCTGCGCCTCCAAGGATTGGTTGGGGATCTCGAGGAGCGTTTCTCCGCGCTGGGATGCGACGTCGTGCATACCCTTGGTGAGGTGACAATGCGGGTGCCGCGGCAACGGCTGCTCGAAGTTGCCG
>AASF01000378.1 GCA_000168735.1 Candidatus Endoriftia persephone str. Hot96_1+Hot96_2
ATCAGCTGCTGCAGCGACAGCTGTTCGCTCCGCGCACTGATCTCTTCCAACTTGCGGCGGATAATCTTTTTCAGGATATCGGGGGTGTCACTCATACCAGCCAACGCTCGGGGATGCCTCTAAAGGACGCAAAGCATATCACAGGCGATACAATCAACGGCGCTGTCCAGCTAGCCCATACCGCTGAAGGAGCTGAGGCAGACTGCATCTTCACAGCCAACGCGCACAATCGGGCTGCCCTGCAGCCCCGACTCCAGACCCGCTAGCCACTCTGCCACAAACGCCTCCAGCTGACTGCGCAGATCTGGGGTGATTTTGGTTCGGTTGAGGGTGCAGTGCAGACGCACTCCGGAGAGATGCTGATCGACGGTAATCGTCCACTGGGTGGCGTTGGGGCAACCGGGCAAAGAGAAGCGCACCCCGCTCTGGATCACCTCCCAGCGGACACGAAATCGCCCCCAGGGCAGCAGCAGTTCACCGCGCTCGCCCCGACCCGACGCGGCCTCAATCGCGGCACACCAGCTCATCAGGTTCTCGATGCGCACCCGATGTTGGATCAGCTGTGGATTGGCCCGACAGACCGTCTTGGCAAAAAACTCCATCATTCTCTTCCGATAGTTATCTGGCAGCAGCAAGCTACCCTCTTTTTATCGATTGAGAATGCCACTCGAGCCGTGAGATAAAACTAGGGGTTTACCCTTCGAACCAGGCCAACGCAGGCCCGTCCACGACTTAGTCTGAAATAGCAGCCGCGATCAGGCGTTGCTTCTGCGCCCGGCTCAGCTGCTTGATGCGATACTCCTCCCGCAGCGCCGCGGCACGATCCGCACAGGCCTGCTGATAGACTAGCGCCACCGGGCGCCGCACCCGAGTATATCTGGCGCCCAGGCGATTGTCCTGATTGTGCTCCGTCAGGCGCCTCGCTAGATCGGTGGTGATCCCTGTATAGAGGGTGTCATCGGCACAGCACAGGATGTATACAACCCAATCCCCCGCCTGAACGGTCCGCGCAGGCACAGCATCGCCCGTCAATCGAAGCTCTGGCTGAGCACCACCAGGCGGTCGAGCCGATTGCGCGCCTCGCCGCTGGCGATCGCCTGATCGGCCTTCTGCACCCCATCCGTCAGACTCTCGGCAAGCCCGGCACAGTAGATCGCGGCACCGGCGTTGAGCATCACGATATCCCGAGCCGGGCCAGCGCGATCCTCCAGCACACCGCGGATGATGTCGAGACTGTGGGCCGCATCATCCGCCTTGATGCTGTCGATGGCGGTGCGTTTGA
>AASF01000377.1 GCA_000168735.1 Candidatus Endoriftia persephone str. Hot96_1+Hot96_2
GATCAACGCCATCTTCTTTGCCGACTATGGCCGCCGCCTGCTGCCCTCCGAGGCCGGGCGCACCACCATGTGCCCCACCGAGATCTTCTATGATTCGGAGCGCAACGAGCCCTATGTACGCCTGTTGCCGATCGAGACCCGACTGCAGGACACTACCCTCTCGCAGCTGCGCAAAGACACCAAGCAGTGGGTCCACTATCCGTTGGAGGTAGGCTCCGCCGAACAGATGGAGGCGGCTCTCAAAGAGGTGATGCAGACCAAACAGGTCACCACTGAAGAGGCAATGCACCTGGGGCTCTACAGCGCCGACCTGCACCCGCATCAGAAGCGCGCCCCCAAGACCATTGAGATCCCCAAGTGGCGTCACGCTCTGATCAGCTTTCCCCATGAGCTAC
>AASF01000376.1 GCA_000168735.1 Candidatus Endoriftia persephone str. Hot96_1+Hot96_2
GATCATGCGCCCGTCGGCCGGGTTGATGGAAAACTGGACGTTGGAGCCACCGGTCTCGACGCCGATCTCGCGCAACACCGCCAGCGAGGCGTTGCGCATGATCTGGTACTCCTTGTCGGTCAGGGTCTGGGCCGGCGCCACAGTGATCGAGTCGCCGGTATGCACCCCCATCGGGTCGAGGTTTTCGATGGAACAGATGATGATGCAGTTGTCGTTGCGGTCACGCACCACCTCCATCTCATACTCTTTCCAACCGAGGATCGACTCCTCGATCAGCAGTTCGCTAGTGGGTGAGAGATCGAGACCGCGCTCGCAGATCTCGATAAATTCCTCCGGGTTGTAGGCTATGCCACCACCACTGCCGCCCATGGTGAAGGAGGGACGGATGATCGCCGGATAGCCGATGCTGGCCTGCACCTGGTGCGCCTCTTCCATGCTGTGGGCGATACCGGAACGGGGCATGTCGAGGCCGATCTTGCTCATCGCCTGGCGGAACAGATCACGGTCCTCGGCCTCGTCGATCGCCTCGCGGGAAGCGCCGATCATCTCCACGCCGTGTCTCTCCAGCACCCCCTCACGAACCAGGTCGAGCGCGCA
>AASF01000375.1 GCA_000168735.1 Candidatus Endoriftia persephone str. Hot96_1+Hot96_2
GATCACTAACAAGACCTTTGTGGCGGGGCTGGTGTTGACTGTTCTGACGGTCGATGCCAGCGCAATGGGTATTCGCTCATTCGTTGCGCTGCCGATAGAGGCGGGTGGCACGGTTGTGCGTGTTGTGGATGAACACAATGGTGATATCGATGCAAACAGCCTGACCAGTAACTTGGCATACGGCATCAGTGCGAAACAGACTCTGTTTCTGGGGCTGCCCTATCGTCTCTCCTCCGGTGAAGTGTGATCGCCTGGGTGATCTTGAGTCTCCTCTATCGTCACATCGTCTGGCAGGACGACACGATGCAAGGCACCAGCCGGCTTGGCCTGCTGGGTGGGGTGATTCTGCCGAGCGATGGCGCACGGGATGCACGTCTCCAGCTCGGAGCGGTGACGAGCTTCTACCGAAAGCGTCACGAATGGGATCTGGATGCACTATGGATCGAAGGATTGGGCGATGCCAAAGATCGTGCACGCTACGATATTGCTTGGCAGTATCGTCTCAGCCCGGCGGAGCATGCCGATTGGGGCATCGGTAGTGAATGGGATCTCGACCTGGAATTGGGCGGGCGCTGGGAACAGGGTGCGAAGATGGTGCACCAGGCCACAGTTGGATTG
>AASF01000374.1 GCA_000168735.1 Candidatus Endoriftia persephone str. Hot96_1+Hot96_2
AACGAATCGCCCTGATCACCGGACTGGTTTCGGTCAGGCCGTACCCCTGCAGGATCGGCAGACCAAGACTCAGCATGAAACGCGACACATCGGGGGAGAGCGCGGCGCCACCGCTGATCGCCCCGCGCAGCCGTCCGCCCAGACGCGCCAGCACCTTGTCGGCCACCAGACGCCGCAACAATGGCATCAGCAGCAACTTCGGTGACCAGCCCTGCCGTCCCATCTGATGTTCGAACTGGATGAAGCCGCAGTGCAGGGTCAGCCGGAATAGCCCCCGAGCCAGCAGCGAACGCTGTTTTAACTGCTCCTGCAGGCGTGCATAGATCCGCTCGAAGATGCGTGGCACGGCGATGATC
>AASF01000373.1 GCA_000168735.1 Candidatus Endoriftia persephone str. Hot96_1+Hot96_2
ACGAATTCGCCCTGATCATCGACTCATCCACCGAGGAATGCCCCTGCAGCACCTGTCCATCCACCGGGATCTTCTCCCCCGGGCGCACCCTGCACGCGATCCCCGATCTGTACCAGCGAGTGCGGGATCACCACCTCCTCGCTGCCTCTGAGCAGCGATGCCCGCTTAGGCACCGACTCCAGCAAGCTGCCGATCGCCTGGCTAGTGGTACGTTTGGCCCGCACCTCCAACAAATGACCAAACTGCAGAAAGGCAAGGATTATCACCTGAGGCATCCAGGTAGAGCGCATCGGTAACGACCCATTCAGGCGCAACGATCGCCAACAATGAAGCGATCCAGGCCGCGCCGGTCCCCAAACGCCACCAAGGTATCCATATTGGCAGAGGCGTGGCGAGCCTGCTTCCAAGGCACCACGGTAGTAGTGACCACCGGTAAAGCCGATCACGCCGAGAAACAGCAGCGCAATCCCCAACCACAGCCCGCGATTGCCCTCCAGGGGCGGCAGCCAGCCGGCGTGACTGGCGACCATCAGACCGATACCTGCGCTCCCCGCCAGAGCTGCCCGCCAGATCGAACGCCGCAGTTCCCGGCGCGCCCGTCGCTCCTGTTCCACCTGCGGGTCGTCGAACTGCTCCTCCAGTTCAGCGTCAGGACAGATCTTTTGCACC
>AASF01000372.1 GCA_000168735.1 Candidatus Endoriftia persephone str. Hot96_1+Hot96_2
AAACGAATCGCCCTTGGGCTGCACTCTTTGATCAGTTCGCCGATGCGCTGCCAGTCGATCTTCTGCCGGACCGGCAGCAGGATCTCCAGTGACGCTGGCGGTGCCGCTGACAGTCTGGCCCACCGCGACACCGATCTTGCGTGTGCCGAAATCGAAGCCCAGCAGCGTCATGCGTGGCCGGCGTCGCTGCTGAGCAGGTTGAGGTCGATGCCGAGCAGGTCGGCGGCGGCCTGCCAGCGGCTCTCGCTGGGGAGGCGGAAGATGATTTCTTCATCCGCCGGGCCGCTCAGCCAAGCGTTGTTCGCCAGTTCATCCTCCAGTTGGCCATCACCCCAGCCGGCGTAACCCAGAGCGATGAGGATCTTGTCTGGCCCGTCACCGGCGGCGATTGCCTCGAGGATGTCCATCGAAGTGGTGACGCTGATGGCATCGGTAACCTTCAATGTGGACTTCCAGCTGCGTCCCGACTCATGCAGCACGAAGCCCCGGTCGCTCTGTACCGGACCGCCGACGTAGACGGGTTGTAGGTTGGTCTGCGGGTCGCTGCAGCTCAGTTCGAGCTGTGGGAAGATGTCGCCCAGCTGCAGTTCCAGTGGGCGATTGACCACGATCCCCATGGCACCGTTCTGGTGGTGTTCACACAGATAGGTGACGGTGTGATGGATTGGTGTCGGCAGCGCGGGCATGGCGATGAGGAAGTGGTG
>AASF01000371.1 GCA_000168735.1 Candidatus Endoriftia persephone str. Hot96_1+Hot96_2
ATCTGGGGGTGGTGCCGGTGATCAACGAAAACGACACCGTCGCCACCGAAGAGCTGCGATTTGGCGATAATGATACCCTGGCGGCGTTGGCGGCGAACCTGGTCGAGGCCGACCTGCTGGTGTTGCTGACCGATCAGGAAGGGTTGTTCGATGCCGATCCACGTGGCAATCCACAGGCGCAGCTGATTCGTGAAGCGCGGGTCGATGATCCGCTACTGGATCAGGTGGCCGGCGGCAGTGCTGGCGGGCTGGGGCGCGGCGGCATGGTGACCAAGGTGAGGGCAGCGCGTCTGGCGGCGCGCTCCGGCACCGCCACCATCATCGCCTCAGGCGCTCACCCCGGTGTGCTTGATGGTCTTGCCTCCGGGGAGATGAGCGGTACTTTGCTGATCCCTGCTCAGGAGCCACAGGCGGCGCGCAAGCGCTGGCTCGCAGGACAGTTGCAGGTGCGTGGCCGGCTGACGCTCGATGACGGAGCGGTAAGGGTGTTACGTGAACAGGGCTGCAGCCTGCTGGCGGTGGGGGTCACTCTGGTGGATGGTGAGTTCCAGCGTGGCGAGGCGGTGGTCTGCGTAGATCGTCATGGCGGAGAGGTAGCGCGCGGGAAGTAAA
>AASF01000370.1 GCA_000168735.1 Candidatus Endoriftia persephone str. Hot96_1+Hot96_2
GATCAGGGGGGGCGTCGCTCCGATTCTCCAGGGTTATGCCGGCGCTGAGCTGATCGATCTCCAGACTGATCTGGTATGCGCCCGACTGCACCAGTTCCAGTAGCTCTTCACCAATACGCAGGCCCGCCTGCCAAGGGTTGTCGTCGGCCCGTTGCAGCGCCAGTGCGGCGAGGAACAGTGCGTTGCGCTCCTGGGTGCTGAGGTATTGGCGGGACAAGAGCTGATCGCGCAGGGTCCGGGTCATCCCGATCACCGGCTTGTCATGGATTTTGGCATCGGCGAGCAGGCTGATC
>AASF01000369.1 GCA_000168735.1 Candidatus Endoriftia persephone str. Hot96_1+Hot96_2
CTTCGTGCGCCAATTTGCGCGCCTGGCCAAGGAGCAGCTCGACCCCACCCTGCAGGTCTACCTGGAGTACTCCAACGAGGTGTGGAACGGCCAGTTCGAGCAGTCCGGCTGGGTGCGCTCCCAAGGTGAGGCACTCTGGCCCGACGCGGTAGCCGACGGTCACACCAAGCTGCTCAACTGGTTCGGCAAGCGCACCGCCGAGATCTGCCATCTCTGGAAGCAGGTGTGGGGCAACGACGCCTATCGCGTCACCTGCGTCATGGGGGCCCAGGCGGCCTGGAGCCGGGTCGCCGAGCAGGCTCTGGAGTGCCCCCTCTGGGACGAAGGCCCCTGCATCGACCACGGCATCGACGCCCTCGCCATCGCCCCCTACATCGACAACCTGGGGCTGGCCCGCTACGAGGCCGAGGTAGAGGCCTGGACCCAGGAGGCCGACGGCGGCCTGACCAGGCTCTTCAACCAACTGGAGCAGGGCGGCGAGCTGAGCGATGGCCCCCCCGGTGGGCAACTGGCGGCCACCTTCTCGGCCATCGACACCCATATCGCCCTAGCGGCCCAGTACGGCCTGCCCCTCTACAGCTATGAGGGGGGGCAGCACCTGGTGGGGGTGTTGGGGCTGGAGAACAACCAGTGCCCTCACCGATCTCTTCATCGCCGCTAACCGCGATCCGCGCATGGGCACTCTCTACGACCGCTACCTGGCGGGATGGGAGGCCCGTGGTGGGGCGCTGTTCATGAACTTCAGCGACATTGGCCGCCCCAGCAAGTGGGGCAGTTGGGGGGCACTGGAGTATCTGGAGCAGGAGAGCTCGCCCAAGTACGCGGCGCTGATGCGTTATCTGGGCATCGCCAACGACGGCGATGGCGTCCCCAACGAGAGTAGCGGCACGGACGCTGCTGGCAACGACATCCTCTCCGATACCTGGTAGGAGAACTACGACCTCAACCGCCTCGACCCCACCGACGTCTCCTTGGACAGCGACAGCGACAGCGACAGCGACAGTGCCGACAACCACGGCGGTCAGCAATGCCCCCGCCGGCAAACCGCTCTACTTGACCCGCATCCCCGGCTCGGCGCCTTCATCGGGATTGAGGATGAACAGATCCTTGCCACCGGGGCCGGCGGCCAGCACCATCCCCTCAGAGACGCCAAAGCGCATCTTGCGCGGTGCCAGGTTGGCCACCATCACGGTGAGTCTGCCCACTAAGTTTTCGGGCTGATAGGCGGATTTGATGCCGGCGAAGACGTTGCGCTGCTCGCCGCCCAGATCGAGGGTCAGCTGCAGCAGCTTGTCTGCCCCCTCCACATGGTTGGCCTCAACGATTCGTGCAATGCGCAGGTCGAGCTTGGCGAAGTCACCGAACTCGATGGTGTCGGCAATGGGATCATTGCTCAGGTGGCCTTCGGTGGCAGTCTTCTTCGGCTTGCTCTGCTGCGTCGCCTGCTGCTTCAAATCCTCTTTCGATGCTCC
>AASF01000368.1 GCA_000168735.1 Candidatus Endoriftia persephone str. Hot96_1+Hot96_2
TCAACGAAGCGGGCCATCCATTTACTGGCCATACCGAATATCTGGCGCAGCTCTGCCAGAGCGAGGCGGTGATGATGCTTGCCACCGAGGGGCTGCGAGTGGCCCTGGCAACCACGCATCTGCCGCTCAGCCAGGTCAGCGCACAGATCACCCGCGAGCGTCTGGAGCGGGTAATCCGCACCCTGGGTGCGGGATCTGAGCGGCAGCTGCGGTATCGCCCGACCACGCATCCTGGTCTGCGGCCTCAACCCCCACGCTGGCGAGGATGGCCATCTAGGGCGCGAGGAGATCGAGGTCATCGAACCGGTGCTTGAATCACTTCGAGCCGAGGGCATCAGGCTCACCGGCCCGCTGCCTGCAGACACTCTGTTCACCCAGAAGTATCTACGACGCGCCGATGTGGTGCTGGCGATGTATCACGACCAGGGTCTGCCGGTGCTCAAGCACATGGGGTTTGGTCAGGCGGTCAACATCACCCTGGGGCTACCGGTGGTGCGGGTCTCGGTCGATCACGGCACCGCCCTCGATCTGGCCGGTAGTGGCGATGCCAACCCCGGCAGTCTGCAGCAGGCGGTGGCGATGGCGATCCGCATGGCGGAGAACCGCATCCTCAGCATCAACTAAATAGACTCAACAGCCGGTTAACTGTTGAGTATCTTCTCCTTCACCTGCATCGCCACTTCCAGCGCCTTCTGCCCAACACGCCCGTCGACCAGTGGCGGCGTACCGTCACGCACACTATCGATAAAGGCGCGCAGCTTCCGCATCCAGCGGCTTCACCGGCTCCACCTGGATACGCTGTTTGACGATCTCCGGCCAGGCCTCACCCAACTTTGGCTGCGGGTAGGCGGTATCGATGGTCTGACCGACAAAGTCGAGGGATTCGTAACGGTTCTCCGCAAACACCCGGATGCGCCGCATGGTCTGCTCGGAGACGCGACTGGCGATGACGTTGGCGACGGTACCGTCGACAAACTCCAGCCGGGCATTGGCGATATCGATGTGCG
>AASF01000367.1 GCA_000168735.1 Candidatus Endoriftia persephone str. Hot96_1+Hot96_2
GATCAGACGTGCGGTGCCGCTGCCGATGCGTGCGCCAATGCTGCGCCCCTCGCACAGCAGCTCGCCGACGCTCGGGCAGGCTGTAGCGTTCCACCACCCCGNGTGCTGCGGCTCTGCACAGTCTCGGGCCGTGCCTGCACGATATAGAGCTCGCCATCGTTGCCGTCGAGGGCCCACTCGATATCCATCGGCTGGCCATAGTGGGCCTCGATGGCGACTGCGTGGCGCGCTAGTTGCTCGATCTGCTGGTCGTTGATGGAGAAGCGCTGGCGGCGCGCAAGTTCCACTTCGACGCTCTGCACCAGTGCCTCAGCGTCGTTGGCGTAGCGCATCTCGATCGCCTTTTCGCCCAAGGTGCGGCGCAGGATCGCGGGGCATCCCGCCGCCAGGGTTGGTTTGTGCACATAGAACTCATCCGGGTTGACCGCCCCCTGTACCACCATCTCGCCGAGGCCATAGCTGGAGGTGATAAAGACCACGTCGCGGAAGCCCGATTCGGTATCCAGGGTGAACATCACGCCGCTGGCGGCCAGATCGCTGCGTACCATGCGCTGAATGGCGGCGGAGAGGGCCACCTGGCGGTGTTCAAAGCCCTGATGCACCCGATAGGCGATGGCGCGGTCGTTGAACAGTGAGGCGAACACCGCCTTGATCTGCTGTTTGATGTTATCGCGGCCGCTGACGTTGAGGAAGGTCTCCTGCTGACCGGCAAAGGAGGCGTTGGGCAGGTCCTCGGCGGTGGCCGAGGAGCGCACAGCCCAACTGACCTCGCTGCCATACTCCGCCTCCAGATCGGCCCAGGCGGTATCGATAGCCCGTTCCAGTGCCGGCTGGAAGGGCTGCTGCATCATCCACTGGCGGATCTGCGCGCCGGTCTGGCTGAGCTGGTCGATATCGTCGATGTCGAGCCGCTCCAGTTGTTGCTGGATGCGCCGGTCCAGCCCATCCTGGGCGAGAAAGTCGCGATAGGCCTGGGCGGTGGTGGCGAAGCCGCCGGGAACCTTGATGCCAGCTTTCGAGAGGTGCTGGATCATCTCGCCGAGGGAGGCG
>AASF01000366.1 GCA_000168735.1 Candidatus Endoriftia persephone str. Hot96_1+Hot96_2
CAAACGCCAATCACTAGCCCCCAGATCGAACTTCAGGCTCGCTCCCCCTTTGGGATAGCTCGCATCAAATGCAAACCGCAGCAGCCCAGCCGATTCTGACCAGCTGAGCGAGCTGCGGACCCACAGCCTTCAATTTCAGGCTTTCCCCATCGAGCTGCCCCGAGGCGGCAAACTGCAGTGTGCTTTCCCGGCGCCCCTTTCAGCTGTGTCTGTTTCAGCTCCCAGCGTAAGGGCTGTTGTTTACCAAAGCCGGCGACTTCGACCACCCCACCTTGCAGGCGCAGTTGCACTCGCCCGCTTTTCGCCACTGCCTCTCGGCTTACACCTTTAGCCGACAGCTCAAGTGACATGCCGGCGAGCTTCCCCTTAAGCCCGGATTTGGGCAACAGGGTTGCGAGAGACAGCTGCGAACCTGCCAGCTGCAGATCCCATTCACCGCCACTCAGCTGCTGTCGACCCTGGCCGGTAAACCTCTGCTTGCGCCATCGGAAGGCGACATCCTCAAGGGCAACCTGTTCGTCGGAGAGAGTGAGACGCGCCTGCACCGCATGCAACTCGGCTGCAGGCAGCTGCAAAGATTCGGCACGCACAACCAAGTCGAGCGCAAGCGGCAGGTGCAGCATCTCTTCTGCATCGTCTGATTGCCTGCTGGCGTCGCTCAGCAGCGGGCGCAGGTTGAGTCGCTTGAAGTCCAGCTCACCTGTCAGTGTTCGCCTCCCCTGGCGTGTCTCCAGCCGCAGATCACCGCCGAAGCGGGTTTTCCCGATCCGTCCCTCGATCTGCTGCAACCGCCACTGATCCTGCGCAATCTGCAGCTTCGCAGCAAGCCGGTAGGCCCCGATGGGAACTGACGGGATTCGTGAAGGCAGCAGTGACTCGAACCGCTCCCCCTTCCACAGCAGCGACAATTCAGTCAACCGTGGCCTTGTCTCATGCAGAGCACCATCTGCCTTCAGGCTATTTTTTTCGAGCTCAACACGATAGTGAGTGG
>AASF01000365.1 GCA_000168735.1 Candidatus Endoriftia persephone str. Hot96_1+Hot96_2
GGCGCGGATGACATAGAGAATAGTCTTGGAGGCGAAACCGGTGGCAAAGGCAACCAGTGCGGTGGTGGCCCCGGTCTCCAGCTTCATAGAGTAGACGGCGATGACCGCAATCACGGGCGCTGAGAGTACCTGCATGATCTCGAATACCCGCTTGTCCCGAACCTGTAGGCAGTGTTCGTCTTCCAGGCGCTTTGCATCGGACTGCAGTTTGCTGGTGTCGGTCTGCTGCAGTTGACTCAATATTCGACTCAGTCTTTGTGCCGCCTCCTGCAACGGCTGCAGGCCTGCAGTACTGCTGTTTTCCGCCACTCTGTCCGCCACTTGCGCGGTTTCCTGTATCCCCTTGCTGTGACGGATCTCAAGTCCGGAAGCCAGGTTCGCCAACTCTTCTGCCTCCTGCTGCAGCGAATCGGGTTCGAGTCTTCCTGCCGCATTGAGCATCGCGGTGTAGTGGTTTGTGGCGTCCGCCAACTTCGAAACAAGCGGATGCTTATTGATGATCGCTGTCACCTCCTGCTCCACCCGCCAGGCGTTGTGCTGGATCTCCGGCACCCGCCGGGTCATGCTCACGGCTCCTCCGATGAGAGCGAAAATCAGCACATAGAGGGGGACCACGATACCGCTTTCGATCTGTGTCCAGCTTGACTCCATCGTGGGTTGAAGGTCGGGCGGCGGATTGCACTGCTCGAACTGATCCTGACACTGCCCCAGTTTTTGCTCTCTTGCAGGCTGTTCGGTAATTCCCTGGGCTACCTCTCTGCATGCCTCTCGCTCCGCCACACACTCTTTACTGAGGGCGAAGTTTTGGCAACCAATGTAATTCTCGACACAGGCACTGGCGGCCTCCTCTGAGAGTGTTGTGTCCTGTACCGGCACGCCCGGCATCGGGGTCATAAAACCGCCGATGTTCAGGACCCATTGACGGTTAAGGCTTCCGACATTTGGCTCTTTCTGGCACTGAACCACCGGCCTGCCTCCCCTCATACGATTTTTATTCCATATCCCCCATGGAAACATGGCAGCTGCTGATGAGATTTCAGCAGGGTGCTGTGTGCCGGTGGGGGAAG
>AASF01000364.1 GCA_000168735.1 Candidatus Endoriftia persephone str. Hot96_1+Hot96_2
GATCAGATTGACCAGCTGCTCAGCGAGATCCACGTTAGAGTTCTCCAGCGCCCCGGACTGCATCAGGCCAAAGCTGGAGGTACCCGCCTCACCGAGCTGCACATCGCCAGAGGCAAACGACTCGACCCAGCGGGTGTCACCGACCTGGCGCAGCCCCTGGTTATTGTTGAAACGCGCCATCGCCACCTTGCCCAGCCCCACCGAGCGGCCGTTGGTGAAGCGGGCGAACACCACTCCCTCGCTGTCCACGTCGACACCGCTGAGGCGCCCGGAGGTGAAACCGTCCTGGGTCAGATCGTTGACCGCAAAACTGGAGCCGAACTGGGTGGTGTTGACGTAGTTGAAATTGAGCCCGCTAATCGGCGCCGCACCACCACTGGGAGTAAAGGTATCCAGCGGCACCAGCCCGCCGCTGGTCACATCACCCGCCCCTGTACTCAGGGCGCCGTTGCTACTGAAGCGGATATCGGCCGCTGCATTGCCTCCCACCGTGACATTGTTACCATCCACATAAGTGAAGGCGTTCCACTGATTATCTGCCACCTTGCGGTAGAAGATATTCATGCTGTGAGCACTGCCCAGGGAGTCGTAGATGGTGGTGGCGGTGGAATGGTTTTAGCTGAGTGGGTTTGGTGGATAACTGGCGGCATTGAAGGCTACCGTCGGCACGTCCTCCGCGGCCCCCAGGTTGAGCGATGCAGTCACCTGTGAGGTGGCGCCCGGCGCGCCGGAGACCACCGGCAGATTGAGGTCCACTGTTGTGCCGGTGTTGAAGCTGGTGCCGTCGGCATCCACCGGCGGGAATATCTGCAAGCGTGAGCCAGTATGGTCCACCACATAGCCGTTGCGATCCACATTGAAGGCACCCGCACGGGTATAGCTGCGATCACCGTTGGGCTGTTCCATGGTAAAAAAGCCCTCACCATTGATGCCCAGATCAAGATTGTTGGCGGTGAACTCGATACTGTCCTGGCGGAACTGCTGCGCCACCTTGGTGGTGCGTACTCCCTGTCCCGACGTGGCATTGCTGGCGTCGGAGATAGAGGAGGCAAAGATGTCGGCAAACTCGGCACGCGACTCCTTGAAGCCGGTGGTGCTCGAGTTGGCGATATTGTTGCCGGTCACTTCCAGGTCGGTGGTGGCT
>AASF01000363.1 GCA_000168735.1 Candidatus Endoriftia persephone str. Hot96_1+Hot96_2
TTAGCTGCAGTTTTTTCTGTAATACTATCTGGTTCTTCCACCATTATCATATGACTCCATTCATCCAAAAGAGCATCTAATCTGTTGTTTTCATCATAATGCGGTCCCCAATATAAATGAGATAATTGTTCTCTAAATAAATTACTATGTGTTTTATTGTTATGCACAAACAATGCCGCACCTAATGAAGCACCTGCATCATGTGCAGCAGGTTGCACAAAAATTCTATTAAACCATTTTTTATTAACTAATTTTCCGTTAAAAGTACTGTTTAATGCAATACCTCCTGCTAAACAACAATTTAAATGACCAGTACTATGACGATAATAATCTACTAATATGAAAGCAGATTTCCTCAAAACAATCCTGGAGAGACGCTGCAAGATCTTGGTGATCTTTTGATATTTTTTCATCTATGCGTCTAGGAGGAATTTCTTGCATAAAGTAACATTATTTTTTCAAGTTTAAGAGAATATTTTCCATTTTTTTCAAGTGAGTATAGTTGCTGTAAAAGGTGACGATAGCGACTTGGATTGCCATAGGGAGCCAACCCCATAACCTTATATTCATCAAAAGATTTATATCCTAGCCATCTAGTAATTGCTAGATAGAATTGTC
>AASF01000362.1 GCA_000168735.1 Candidatus Endoriftia persephone str. Hot96_1+Hot96_2
TAATGGGCCAATATGGGTCATTGAATATTCGTAAGGCCAAATAATGGTATTGCTGTTGTTATTGTCGGTTGTTATGTTTTTGAAATTTTTGACGAATGCCCCGTTTTCGTGTCTAGTATAGTACTGTGGATAACAAGAAAGCTTCATGTATTATGTAAATGAACTTATATTTACACGTGCACACATTGACATATCATATTACCACACTGCATGCAATTTTATATTTGTAATAAGCTCTCACTAGTGCAAGACATTGGGTGAAATAAAGTTGTATTTTGCCTGTGAACATATATTTGCATTAATTTTGAACCTTATTTAATCGGGTTTCTCGTCGCAATGAGATAAAGCTAAAATGTATGTTAACACATTTTAAAACGGAAAATTACGGATATTTAATGTGCGACACTTTTGTTTAGACCAATGACTTCGCTAACAAACACACCGTTTTCGTAATGTTTCTGTTGTGGTAAAATAACCAACATATTTTGCATGTTATGGTTTAGCTTTTATCATAAAAAACATTGTATTCATTTGGAAGCAAACTTAGTTGTAGTGTAGGTACGTATTTTCAGAACAATACGTATAAACTCACGTCCGTACGTGCATATACAATAAGCACGAACGCACACACACGCCACACACACGTACAAACACACACACACACACACACACACACACACACACACACACACCAGATTTGTTTGTCCTCTGTTTCTATTATCATTATGTCAGTCGCCAAGCTGAGTGTACCTGAAATGATGAGTTATAATTTGCTAGTATTATTGTGTGAGTGTGTGCGTGCGTGCGTGCGTGCGTGTGTGTGTGTGTGTGTGTGTGTGTGTGTGCGCGCGCGTACACGTGTGCACGCGTGCAACCGCGTGTGTGTTAAAACTGTCGGAAAATGGACAGCTTTGCAAAGTTACGTTTGTTCCCGGTGCGTTATGTGTCTTCTGTAATTGCAGCGAGTCATCATTGATGCAGAATACATACGGACATACATACACGCACACATATATGTACGCATGCACGAACGCACGCACGCACGCACGCATGTACGCTTTCACACACCTACACACATGGAGAGGGATA
>AASF01000361.1 GCA_000168735.1 Candidatus Endoriftia persephone str. Hot96_1+Hot96_2
TTGATCCGCTCCTGCTCCAACCGAATATTGTTTCTCAAGCGATCTTCATACAACAGCCGATAGCACATCTGCCCCTCGCTATCGAGATGTGGCAACCGGGCGGTCGTGCGTTTGCTGGAACTCTCCTTCCACCCAGGCGTCGAATAGCGCCTCCAGCGTGCTGGGCTCCATCGGTAGCGACTTCACATGGGGGAAATAGGCCCCGCCGTGAAACGCTCGAACTCACAGGTTTTGCGCAGAGAACCCAACAGATCTTCCAGGCGATCGAAGACCAGTTGCTGAGGCAGTCGCTGACGCCCCAACTGGCGATGATTGACCTCTGCGTACTCGATCCGGTAGCCGGCGCCTTGTTCTAGCGCTGTCTTTCCATCACGCACCTGGTTGTAGTCGTGTAGTCGGCCATCAATGCCTTAGCGTCCGGCCTTCCCACTGGGATACGCAGGGGAAAGAAAAAGCACCTCCTCTCCCAGCCAGGCACGTAAGGCCCGGTCACTGCTCCAGTAGCACTCGGTCTTTTGACGTAGTTCCTGATGTGTCAGCACGGTTCAATCATCTGGCTAGAGAGAACTTCAGGGGTCGGAGTCGAGTCAGCTACGAAGTTACTGCACCTGTATCGCATTGATCTGCATCAAGCCAACCA
>AASF01000360.1 GCA_000168735.1 Candidatus Endoriftia persephone str. Hot96_1+Hot96_2
ATCAACACCAGCGGCAGCAGCAGCCCCTGGAGCCGGGTGATTATGGAGAAACCCTATGGCCGGGATTTGGATTCGGCGCAGGAGCTGAATCGGATTGTCGGCGAGGTGCTGGGGGAGGATCAGGTCTACCGCATCGACCACTACCTGGGCAAGGAGACGGTGCAGAATATCCTGGTGGCGCGTTTCGGTAACACCATCTTTGAGCCACTCTGGAATCGCAAATATGTCGACCACATCCAGATCACTGCTGCCGAGGCGATTGGGGTCGAGGGGCGAGGCCGCTTCTACGACCAGACCGGGGTGATCCGTGACATGGTGCAGAGCCACCTGCTGCAGGTGCTCTCGCTCTGCACCATGGAGGCGCCGCTCTCCTTCGCCGCGGACGATATCCGCGACAAGCGGGTGGAGGTGCTGCGCTCGCTGCGCCAGATCACCGGCAGCCAAGTGTTCGAGGATGTGATCTTCGGTCAGTACCGTGGCTACCGGGACGAGGCGAACGTCGCCGCTGACTCGCGCACCCCGACCTATACCGCGATGAAGTGCTTCATCGACAATTGGCGCTGGCAGGGGGTGCCGTTCTTTCTGCGTGTTGGTAAGCAGCTGCGGGCGCGCATGACCGAGGTCTCGGTGGTGTTCCGCCCGGTGCCGCTCTGCCTGTTCGGCCGGGATGAAGTGTGTCAGCAGCTCGAGTCGAACGTGCTTACCATCCGCATCCAGCCCGATGAGGGGATCGATCTGAAGATCGTCAGCAAGCGGGCGGGGGATAGTCTGGATGTGCGTC
>AASF01000359.1 GCA_000168735.1 Candidatus Endoriftia persephone str. Hot96_1+Hot96_2
ACCTCACTAAGGGATAGTCTGCAGGTTAACGAATTCGCCTTATCCAATTCTGAAGCCACAACTGGCGTCAATCTGCGCCAGGAAAACCGGGCCAGGCCAGCAGATAGAGCGCTGCCGACAGCAGCATCAGCCCGCTAAACCCCAGATCCACCGCCAGCAGCGCGGCCAGCAGCGCACTCACCACCGAGGCGCAACCATTGATGCCCCAGGCCCAAGGGCATCAGGGCTGGCTGACGTTCGCCGAGCGCCTGTAGACCCAAGGCAAACGGCATGCCCATCGCCAGCCCCAGTGGCAGGATCAGCAGAAAGCTGAAGACAAACCGGGCCAGCAGCGGGAGCCCCCCCAGCCTCTCCAGCAGCGCGGGCCCCAGCCAGAGAAACTGCGCCACCCAGAGCGCAATCGTCACCACCACCGCTGCCAGCACAACACGGGCGCCAAATCGCTGTGCCAGCCAGTGGGAGGCAAAACTCCCCAAGCCAGCGCTGGCAAGAAAACCCGCCAGCACCGCCGTCACCGCATAGACAGGATGACCGAGAAACAGCTGCAGGCGCTGGATGAAGGCGATCTCGATAAACAAAAAGGCGATGCCGATGGCGCTGAAAAATAGCACGACCCGCCCCCAACCCGGCTCTGCCGGCAGACGCCGGCGCAACAGGGCCAGCGGCAACAGGATCAGCAACAGGCTGCTCAACAGGGCCAGCAGCAGGGCGATCAGCAGCAGGGCGTAGCCCCAGTCGAGATGAGCCAGGCCGCTGCCGGCAGGCTGCTGCAACAGTTCTCCAACTCTGGAGAGACGCAGAAAGTGGTTA
>AASF01000358.1 GCA_000168735.1 Candidatus Endoriftia persephone str. Hot96_1+Hot96_2
GATCACTGCGGAGATATCCTCGTCAAGTGGCGTGCCGCCGCCGATCAGCCCGAACGGCACCACTGCGACCGGCAGCGCGCCCTCCACCCCCTCGGTGATCTCGATGGTCAGCTCCGCCTGGGGCGGAACCATGGCAAGCTAATCACATAAGGCAAATACCAGAAAAAAGTGCTTCATCATCTGTGTCTAAAGTTTCGTTTGTCTTGGTTGATTTTACGCCTGAAGCCTTCAGCCCTCGGGCTCAAACTCCAAACGCAGATCCCGGAATGACTCAAACAGGCCGCCGCTGGGTACCGGCAACGGACTCGCCTTGTAGACCGCCGACTCCACCGAGCGATCAAAGGCGCCCGTGTGCCCTGCTCCGACACGAAAAGCACCCGAACACTGCCTGGCATCACCTCACCGCCGGGCAGCAGCCGCACCCGCACCACGCAGGCGAGCCCTTCACCAGTGTTGGGTGGCCGCAGCCAGCTGCGCTCGATCTGCTGGCGGATGGCGATCGTATAGCGATCGAGTTGGCGCGAGTTCTGCTCCGCCGCCAGTTGCGCCTGCAACTCCTGTTCCCTGGCTACCTGAGCC
>AASF01000357.1 GCA_000168735.1 Candidatus Endoriftia persephone str. Hot96_1+Hot96_2
CTTGATCAACACCATCTTCGTGAGCGTGCTGCCGCTTATGGTGAATCGTGATTTTAACTGTAGGGTCTCGTGCTCGAGGCTGGCAGAGTGATAGAGGCGAATTGATGAAACGTATAGCTGTTGTGGGTGCCGCAGGTCGGATGGGCCGGGCGCTGGTGCAGGCGGTCAGCGAGGCGGAAGGGCTTGTGCTGGGTGCCGCCACGGAACACCCGGAGAGCGCTTTTATCGGCATGGATGTGGGTGAGCTGGCGGGGATCGGCCGGCAGGATATCCGTATCGCAGCGTCACTGGATGAGGTACTTGGCGATTTTGATGTGTTGATCGACTTCACCTCACCCGCCGCCACGATGGCCCATCTGGAGCTTTGTCAGGTCAATCGCAAGGCGATGGTGATCGGTACCACCGGGCTGAGCGATACGGAAAAACAGTGGCTGCAGAAGGCGGCAGAGGAGATCGGCATCGTCTTCGCCCCCAACATGAGCGTTGGCGTGAACCTCTGTCTCAACCTGCTGAAGGTCGCCGCCCGGGTGATGGGAGAGGATGCCGATATCGAGATCATCGAGGCTCACCACCGCCACAAGGTGGATGCCCCCTCCGGCACTGCTCTGCGTATGGGCGAAGTGGTGGCTGAGGCGCTTGGGCGCGATCTCAAGGAGTGTGCGGTCTACGGCCGGGAAGGCCACACTGGTGCACGGGATGCCAAGACCATCGGCTTCGAGACCATCCGCGCCGGTGATGTGGTGGGTGAGCACTCGGTCTGGTTTGC
>AASF01000356.1 GCA_000168735.1 Candidatus Endoriftia persephone str. Hot96_1+Hot96_2
GATCATGGCGACACCCTACGACTGGTCACCAGCTGTGACTCCCCTCGAAAGTTGGATCGGCGGCCACTCCCAGCGAGGATCCAACGCAGGTGCGGCAGAACCCCTACTGAGGTCGTTGCTAACCCCCGAAGCCCACCCCCAGTCAGTAAAAAGGATGCAACTCACCAACGAGATCACCGATTTCCCCTGGCACACCCGCATCCACAACCGTAGCATTATGCAGTACCGCACCCACCTCGTAACCGCACTGTCGGTTGAAGCTGACGCCTGATTACTACTTGTATAAAGCTGAAAACAGCGCAAAGTCTGCAGAGATGAAAGGCCCACAAACCCTTCAAGGAAGTTGTATCGCGTTCGGCGTAAAACTGCGAAATAGCTGATCGAACAGGGGATCGGTGGCAACTTGGTTAGCAGCCAAGGAGATCGCGGACAGTTTGTAGAGGTGGACGCTTTCACCGCACTGCAGCATGAGCAACTGTTTCTGCCGTACCCGCGCCGGCCCCTCTCCCCATTCGCAGATGCTCATGATGCCATCGGCTCCCGAACGCTTACCGACAGCCTGGCTGATGAGTTGGAACGCCTCGACCTTATCACTCAGGGCTTCCATCTCCTGATTCACCAGTGCCTTGAGATCCGGTGCCTCGGATCGCTTCTCTACCCGAATCGTCATGTAGGGTGAGTCATTACCCATCGCTGGAAAGGCGAAAGTATAGACCGAGGCATCGATACACTGCTCAGGAAATTCAATGGCGAAGCCGGAACCCTGAAACTTGGGCATGACACTCACCTCCTTACTGACGCATTCGTAATAATCCTGCCTTGATAGAATAGTCAACGGTTAGCAATGGGTTCCCCCTTTATTTTTTAACATGAACCAATCCATATGAGCAGAGAGGCAAGAAAGTCTTTTTATTGAGTACAAATCTGGCCAATATTCAGGTTCTTATCATCTGAACGTGATCCAGAACCAACCAAGCATGAATATTAGGCAACGATTCGAGCCCTGGAATATAAAGTTGCTCCATATCGGGATTTTCCGGCCAATGCTTTCTGCTTCCATCCTTTAGCGTTTCAAATTGTTCACGCCCTTTGCCTTCATAAGCCCCCAACCAAATCCCTGGTTTCACCCGTGCACACACCAGATAGTCCACATTACTCCACTTGTTTTTTATGA
>AASF01000355.1 GCA_000168735.1 Candidatus Endoriftia persephone str. Hot96_1+Hot96_2
ATCAGGCTGCCCATGAACAGCAGTGGCAGCACCACCACCACGCCGGTGAGGATCGGTATCAGTGGCGTTGTGAAAGACGTGGCCGAACAGCACCCACTGCTCACTCAACCCCTTGTGCGCGGGCGCTGCGCACATAGTCGCGGTTGATCTCCTCGAGGAACAGGGTGCGATACCAGCGGGTGCCAGCACCGATGCCGCCGATCACGCCGATGATGACCGGCAGGATCAGAAACTTCAGCCCCCCCATACCGGGATCATAGCCGGAGATCGGCACCAGATGTAGCAGCTTGCCCACCAGATACTGGCCGCCGATGATGTAGAAGAGCGACGAGATCGACATCATCACGACACAGATCACCACCCCCCAAAGGTCGATATAGGTGGCGCGAAAAAAGGCAATAAGCAGCGCGAAGGTGATGTTGAGCGCCAGCCCCACCAGCAGCACCGGCAGGGCGATGGCGAGGCTCGGCCACATCCGCTGGGAGATGTCGTAGCCGATGTCACGGCCTGAGTCGGAGGCGCCAAATTCAAACTGGAACAGCTTCAACGACTTCTGGAAGAAGATCGTGTCAGTAACGACTTCGATACCACCGGCCTGGCTATTGATC
>AASF01000354.1 GCA_000168735.1 Candidatus Endoriftia persephone str. Hot96_1+Hot96_2
TCAATTGTTAAATAATAACATTCATAATGGTGTTGTCACCGGTTGACCTTGATGAGTTTGAAGAACGTTTTAAAGAAGAGCATTACCCCTTAGAAAAATCTATCCTTATTTTATGTCGTAGTTGCCATCATAAATATGATTTGAAAACTCCTAAAACCAGTCATTCACAGGAAGTTCTCACTGAGCCAAACTATCAAGAAACTTACTCAGTCAATAGTGAAGGATACTTGCCTATAACACTATATCCGGCTGACCCAGATATATTTAAGCAAGAATTATTGGTTTCAAAGCAGGCGGAAATAGAAACAACATATACTGACGGGAGAATTGAGGTGAGGCTATGGAATGCCGCAAGATTCAACCTCTCTTCTAACGTATTAGGTAATTTGCGTTCACGAACTGAGTTTAGGCGTGGTAATTGGCAGACGAGGGGTATCAAAAAAGTACATGTGAAAGTGCTAAATAATTCTTAGTCACGGACATATCCTGTTGAGGAGGAATCATGAAATATATCTGGGCATTCATCGTTAATATTGTTGTTGCCATTATTAATTTTAAAATGGGGCCTAATGGGTGGTTGTTGCTTGCAAATATCATTATTTTTCTGGCTCTTTTAGCTATGTTCTCGGACAGCATATCTGATATGGCGATAC
>AASF01000353.1 GCA_000168735.1 Candidatus Endoriftia persephone str. Hot96_1+Hot96_2
AACGAATTCGCCCTTGATCAACATAGTGATCGACCAGTTCCGGTGTGGCAGGCGTCGCCCGGGTGGAGGGCGGCTACCCCATCGGCGCTGGCTGGAGCGGCGGCCTGCCCGGGCGGCGTCAGCAGAGCCGCCCCCTGTTCGGGGTCTGGCAACCCCATCTTGTCGCGGATTACGCTCTGCTCAACCTGCAGCCCCAGTGGGACCAACTTGGCCAGACCGTCGGCGAGCAGGGCCAGATCCTCGGGGTTTTGGCACCTCCAACTCGATGCGGGGGTAGTCCGCCTGGGGGCCAAAGTTGAGATCGATATAGGGGCGCAGCAGATCCCGATTGAGGGTGTTCGCGAGGGCCTTGGCGTCGGCCTCCAAAATATCCACGCGCACATCGTTATGGACTTGGGCCTGGGCGTTCGAGCTCCCGTCATCCGCCGTCATGGGTCTGACCCAGCACCGCTTTGCTGATCTGTTTGTCGAGCCACTCGGCGAGTTTCAAGAACATATCGGGACCGCCGGCGGTGGCGGCCACGGGTCTGGAACTCGATATTCATGCTCTCGGGGATGATCCCGGCGGCATCACTGGCGATGTTTGCCACGGCGCTGAGCAGCACCGGCTTCTCCTCTTCCGTGGCATTCGGCCCATACTTGCCGACCCGCAGGGGCAGGCCGAACACGTCG
>AASF01000352.1 GCA_000168735.1 Candidatus Endoriftia persephone str. Hot96_1+Hot96_2
GCCGGTTCGGAGATGAAAATCGTCTCTTTTTGGCCGTGACTGGTGATGAAACCGAAGCCACCCAAATCTTCTTTCTTCTCGATCTCGGCTATAGTTTTGAAGATGCTCTGGACTGCTACGAAGAAGTCAGCCTCTTTAACGGCACAGCCAAAGATTATGCCTACGACCTTATCGAAGAAACAACCGAAATTCCTGAAAATTTCCGCTACTACATCGACTACGATGCAATCGCCACGACATGGAGATCAACGGCGAGATCACCGAAATCAACTACGACCTGATCGTTACCAACGCTAACGAGTTCTGATCTTCAACAGGCCGCCGAAAGGCGGCCATTAGCATTGTCACTCATTGCCAATTTAAAGCCTGCTTCGTCGCAGCGATCATTCAGTGCTCAATGAATAGCTAGTGCTGCGCCCGCCGCCGGGGTCTTTTCGTAATGCGCCCCGATCCATCAGGTCGAGTATGTCGCGGTAGGCTGTGTCTTGTGAGCACTTGGCGATCTTTGCCCATTTCGATGTGGTGAGCTTGCCTTCAAAGCCATCCAGCAACCTGTTCAGAATTTTGATTTGCCGTTCATTCAAAGGCTCTTTGGCAAAGCGTTCCCAGAATCGTGCCTTTTGTAGTACGGCGCTTAATGTCTCCTGCGCCCCCTCGATGGCACGGAGCAGGCAGTTCAGAAACCAGTCCTGCCACCGCGTCACATCGAAGGGCGAATTCGT
>AASF01000351.1 GCA_000168735.1 Candidatus Endoriftia persephone str. Hot96_1+Hot96_2
CCTTAATTCGATGGCGCGGCCTTCGCGATCGATCTCGTTGATCGCCAGCCCCATTGCCACGCGCATGAAGAAGGCCTGTGGCAGCTCGAAGCGGGTGCCCTCTTCCGTGTGGATGAAGTAGCGGTCGTAGAGGGTCTGCAGCCCCAGATAGTTGAACTGCAGGTCGCGCTCGGGTTTGATCGCATCGGTAATGCGCTGCAGGTCGTACTGCTGCAGGCGGCTGTCGAGCAGCTCCAGTTTGACGGCGCGTTTGACGTAGGCTTTTGAAATAGTCGGCATAGTGTTTGCCCATCTCGGCCTGGGTCTGCACTGGGTTGTCGAGGTCGAGGTCGAGAAAGCTGAGGGCCTCGCGGCGCAGGATATCCAGCAGCAGTCCGCGCTGAGACCTGGGAGTAGTTGGGCTCCTGGTCGAATCAGGGTACGGGGCGCTCATCACCAGCGCCTGGGAAATGTCGTTCTCGGTGACGCCGTCGAATAGGTTGCGGCAGGTGGCGTCGAGCACCCGCTGGGCGTCGACCTGGTCGAGGCCATTGCAGGCCTCAGCGAGCAGGGTCTTCAGGCGGGCGATGTCGAGGGGACGCTTGGAGCCATCC
>AASF01000350.1 GCA_000168735.1 Candidatus Endoriftia persephone str. Hot96_1+Hot96_2
AACGAATTCGCCCTTAATTCGCAGCTTCCGTGATCTATCAACGAAGATGGGGGCCTGCTCATAACGACGAAAGCGCTTCTGTAACCACAGATAGTCAGCGTTCTCATCTAGGTTAGAGCCAACAGATCGCGACCACCCAAGAATGGCATCGTAGGTTTTTGTACTCCATTGTCGAGACGCTGTCAGAATGTCCGGATGTTTTTCGAAGAGCCTACGGAAATTTCGCAGGGAACGTAGCGGCTTTTCAGATTCATTTGCAGATGACTCATGGGAAACGTGAATAGAAACTGTGTCCGGCAAATACTTGATACGGGCGCCAGACACATATAAACGATAGCCCATTTCAACATCCTCCCAACCAAAGCCGGAGAGAGGATCAGAAGAATAGCTGAACACTTCATCAAACAGAGGGGCCTGAAGAACCTCATTCAAGAATGCGCGCCGGATTGAAAAATTCCGTGTAATACAATTAACAAAGCTCGCTGAGTTTACTGGGTCTTGCTGTAGATTTTCAGTTTCCGCAAAAGAGGGCGAGGCCTCATGTTGCCCAAGAACTGAAAATGGTGCCTTCTCATTCGTTTCGATATGTATCGGACCAATAGAGACATCACAATCACCCTTCAAATACGCACTGTAGTGAGAAGAAAGAAAAGAACGGTTAAACATGCAATCCGCATCGACAACAATAATGATGTCGCCACAAGCCTCTTTAATAGC
>AASF01000349.1 GCA_000168735.1 Candidatus Endoriftia persephone str. Hot96_1+Hot96_2
GCTTGCTCAGCCAAATTAAGGTTAGGAAGAGCATTAATAGGTTCATTATGGAAGTAATTTAAATTATTCAAATAAGTCAAAAGATCAATATTAGAGTTTTCAACTTTTTGATCAAAGATATCTAATACATGAGAATGGGTCATATATCGTGTTTGCATAGAGCCATGAGCTAAAGCAGATGAGTTTACCGTTTCCGGCTGCTCAACATTTACTAAATTAGTCAGAGCATTAAAATTTAAATTACATTTAGGGCAACAAACCATACCCTGAGCAACAGTTAACTGAGTAAGAGAAACTTTATAAACTGTTAGACACTTAGGGCAGCGGGTTTGTTTTTCATTCATGAGTTAAAACATCTCAATTTGTTGTTTTACGTTTTCCTGAAATGCGGCACCAGTTTTCTTCGCGCTTTTCGACATCTAATATATCAAAAAATTCAGAATAAACACCTGAAACATCAGCAACTTGCTCTTCGATTACACCAGCAAGTGCGAAATCACCATCAGATTTAAGTAATTTTGCAAACTCTGGGCGCAAGTGCCATTAAAGGACCCGCTAAAATATTTGCGACTAAAACATCTGC
>AASF01000348.1 GCA_000168735.1 Candidatus Endoriftia persephone str. Hot96_1+Hot96_2
TCAGCGCCAGTTGCTTGATGTGCAGCGTCTCGCCGGTCAGTTTCGGTTCGCCCTCGGGCTTGACCGGATAATCGCGCAGCACGCCCTCAAGCTGGGTCAGCTCTACCTCGGCTTGCGGTGTGCCTTCCGACACCCGGCCCCGGGTGGCTAGCTGCAGCGCTAGTTTGCCGGGAAAATCGGGGTGGAACAGACCGTGGGTTGATGCTGGTGCCGGTCACGTTCAGCTGCCAGGCCGGCTGCGGCGCCCAGTCGGCGCGGCCGGAGCCGTCGATATGCCCCTCTGGCAGGCGAATGCGCAGCGCCTCGAAGTCCACGCCATCGGTATTGCCGCTGCCGGATGCCTCCAGCGTGAGCGCAGGCTGATCCGGCAGGATTGCGTCCAGGATCAGTTGGTAGCGGTAGTCTGCCGGTTGGCCCTTGATTTCCAACCGGCCCTGGTTGCTACGTACCTGGACTCTCTCCCCAGTCAGGGGCCAGCGCAGAGCGCTCCAGGCGAGCTCGGCATCGAATACGCCCAAGGCGTCGTCGGTAGTGTATCGACCGGAGCCTTCGAGTTTAGAGCCAGCGGGAGTAGTACTGAGCAGCCGTTCGGCGGTCACCGTGCCGTCTTCATAGGTCGCGGCCAGGTCCATATTCAGCTCGCCCAGGGCCGGGGCTCGGTCAGCCTCAGTCTGCCGTCGACTGTGACTACCTCCGGAGTACCGCTACTGTGTAGTCGTCCGCTGACCCGGGTAGGAAAGTTGGCGGCAAAGGCGCCGAGATCGGTGTTGTTCAGGGTCAGCTTCGCATCCCACCGGGGTGCCTGCTGCAGTTCATACAGGCTGGCGTTCAAAACGGCGGCGAGGGGGGCAGACAGGGTCTGTTCGAGTTTGAGTTCGGCCAGATCGCCGGTAATCTGGCCTGGCCGGAGA
>AASF01000347.1 GCA_000168735.1 Candidatus Endoriftia persephone str. Hot96_1+Hot96_2
TTAATTCTCTGACTCCCTAACGACCGATATCCATTGCACCAATCAGCTCCCTTCACCACCCTGCTCTGGCTGCTGCTGACAGTCTGTACCTACGCCTTTGGCGCAGCGCCCGAGCGGGTGGTTTCAATCAATCTCTGCAGCGACCAGCTGCTGGTGCTGCTGGCCGAGCCGGAGCAGATCGCCTCGGTGAGCCACCTGGCCAGTCGCCCGGAAAACTCCTTTGTCGCCGAGGCAGCCAAGCAACTGCCGCAAAACCATGCACGCATCGAAGAACTGCTCACGCTACGCCCCGATCTACTCCTCGCCAGCCCCTACAGCGATCCGCGCCTGCTACAGGCGCTGCGCCGCTTCGGTCTGCGGGTGGAGGTGATCCCGACAGCCAATTGACCTAGCGGCGATCCAACAGAACATTCAGAAGATGGGGCAAACTGCTCGGCCAGCAGGCACGCGCGCAGCAGATGATCGACGAGATGCAGCAACGGCTGGCGAACCTCGATATCAGTCACGATGGCGAACCACCCGGCGCCATCTTCTATCAACCCCGCGGATACACCGCCGGACTCGGCACTCTGCAGCACAGCGCCCTGCTGCTGGCGGGCTGGCGCAACCTGGCAGCGGAAGCGGACATTGAAGGCTTTCAAGCCCATCGATCTGGAGCGCCTGCTGCTGGCACAGGCCAAACGCATCTTCACCTCACCGGTCTCCAGCGAGCATGCA
>AASF01000346.1 GCA_000168735.1 Candidatus Endoriftia persephone str. Hot96_1+Hot96_2
ACGAATTCGCCCTTATGATAAAAAAGACAGCTAACAATCACATAAACGCTGACCACATTTTCTTACGGCCTAAACAAATAGCTCGTAAGAAAATGTGGCAGGTTATGTAGGCGTTATATGTAGAAAGAAAGCACGAGGGGAATTTTGCGGTTGAAAACACTAAATCATCTGTTTGACAACAATTTGGCATGGGCAACATCAATCAAAGAGAAAGATCCAGAGTTTTTCACGCGCTTATCAAAGCAGCAGGCCCCCGAGTACCTGTGGATTGGCTGTTCAGATAGTCGAGTCCCAGCCAATCAAATAACAGGTTTACAACCTGGCGAGGTATTTGTTCATCGTAATATTGCAAATGTTGTCGTTCATACAGATTTAAATTGTCTGTCCGTAATACAGTTTGCTGTTGAGGTGCTAAAGGTCAAGCATATTATTATTTGCGGCCACTATGGGTGTGGTGGTGTAAAGGCGGCGCTGGAAAATCACGAGCATGGACTTATCGATAATTGGTTGCGTCATATTAAGGATGTCATACGCTTCAATTCTGGACAATTTGATGGGCTTGAGCATAACGAGAAGTTAGATTTGCTCTGTGAGCTCAATGTAAGAGAGCAAGTTACAAACATTTGTAATACAACTATTGTCCAGAATGCATGGAAACAAGGAAAAGAGCTTTCTATTCATGGTTGGATTTACAGTATTGAAAATGGGATTCTTAAAGATTTAAGTGCCTGCGTTACATCAAAAGACGTATAAG
>AASF01000345.1 GCA_000168735.1 Candidatus Endoriftia persephone str. Hot96_1+Hot96_2
TTCCAGCAGTGTATCGACCAGCTGGCCGGTGGCCGCGATCTCCTCGTGGCTGCGGCCACAGCCCTGGCAGTGGGTGCCGTCCTGGGTGCAGTTGTTGCCGCCTTGGCAGGGATTGAATTTCATGGAAGCCTCCGGTGTCGTGGGAAAGTGAGGCGCTATTCTGACAGCCGAGGCGAGTGGGATAAACACCCTGCAAGCGGTAGGTAGGGAGGGGCGGCTTTTCTTGCATCGCATTGAAAAGCAGTGAATATCCTTATACCGTGCAGCGCACACGGGGGCGCTGTTGGGCCGCCTGTGTGACATAATAGACTCAAAATCTGAAGGGGTTTGTGATGCTCAAGCGAACAGCGGTATTTCTGATGTTGTTGGTCCTGGTGCTGGTGCCACTGGGGGCGGCGGCAGAGCAGGATGCCTTTGACGAGGCGGAGGCGGCGTTGTTGGCTGGGGATTATGATCAGGCGTTCAGGAAGTATCTGCGGTTGGCGCGGGACGGCAGCCCCAAGGCCCAGTATGAGCTGGGGCTGCTCTATCTGCATGGCAAGGGCGTCCGCAAGAAGGTCGACCGCGGGGTGGAATGGCTCAAGGAGGCGGCCAACAATGGCTCCTACCTAGCGGCCAATGAGCTGGGCAATATGTATATCTCTGGAAAGGATGTGCTGCGGGACGAAAAGCAGGCGATCCACTGGCTGCAGCAGGCCGAGAAGATCAATGAATCGACCAATGAGGCCGATGTCGAGTGCGAGTAATTTGCTGATATGAAATTCAGCGACTTCGGTTTCAAGGAGAACCCCTTTTCCATCACTCCCGATCCCCGCTACCTGTTTCTCAGTCGCGGTCATGAGGAGAGCCTTGCCCACTTGATCTATGGGGTCGGGCCCAATGGCGGTTTCGTTCAGCTCACCGGCGAGGTGGGTACCGGCAAGACAATGCTGGTACGCAGCCTGCTGGAGCAGCATCTTGAGAATGTCGAA
>AASF01000344.1 GCA_000168735.1 Candidatus Endoriftia persephone str. Hot96_1+Hot96_2
GATCCATAAAGTTATCCGCAAGATCAAGGCCAGTAATGAGCTCTATCGCAAGATGCTGGGTACCATTGATACAGTGGAGAAGTTTGAAGAGAAGCGTCTAGAATTGGCTAAGAATGTCTGGCGCACCATGAAGGAGACCGACTCCCGTGAGTGTCGCAACTGCCACAATTTCGACTCCATGGACTTTGATCGCCAGGAGGAGCGTAGTGCTAGTCGGCACGACGAAGCGATTGAGGCAGGGTACACTTGTATTGACTGCCACAAGGGTATTGCCCATTCTCTGCCGGAAGGTTACGACCCAGCCGAGGATCTGCCGGGTGGGGAAGAATAGACGGAGAGCATAAGAAGAGAGGCCGCCACTTGGCGGCCTTCTTTTTTTGGCACCTTTTTTGCTTTTTTATTGCCAATACAGAAGTAATGTAGGGCAATCTCCAGTAATCAAAGGCGTTTACAGAACCTGCTGACAGCTTGGTGGTGATGTGGATTGAACGAACTGTTCACATCTGTTTAATGACCAGTGGCATTCTGCAGGAATTGTTCAGAAAGGATGATCGCTTTAAAAATTATTGACTTATAGAGACAACATTTGACCCTGAACAAAGTTGCTCGCAGGTCGCTTCAGGTAGAACATGA
>AASF01000343.1 GCA_000168735.1 Candidatus Endoriftia persephone str. Hot96_1+Hot96_2
GATCCTGTGCGGCTGGATAATCTGGATAGTCTGATGCGCTCGGTAGAGCGGTCGATCAATCAGGAGATCGGTGAGATCAACCGGTCAACTGGGTGAATGCGAGCGATTTATTGAGAAACGCTTCGATGAGTTTGTCCTTGAGTGGCCCGCTGAGGCGGAGGGCCTCGATGCGACCCTTGCCGCGGCACCTGATTTTTTTGCCAAGCTGACCCGATTGGAGACTGATGGTCTTCCAGCCCATTGACGCAGCGGCTTTTTTAACATTGTTGGAGAGCCAGAGCCACCAAAATCTGGCGGCGCTTTCGACCTATTTGAGCGATGCGCGCAAGGAGATCCTTGAGCGCATGGATCTGGTCAACGAAAGCCTCGCCCAGGTGCCATTCAATCAGAGCACCAACCAAACCACCTACCTACAAATCGATCCCAGCGACCGCCAGTTACCGGATGTGCGCGAGTTCAAGCAGGAGATTCAGCAGGCGTTGAGCCACGCCTGGAGCGAGGACCGCGAGCTGGCGGAGTCGCGCTTTCTGGCGTTGCGTCGCCTGGTGGAACGCCTTTCCAGTCAGGAGCTGGAGAACAAGCGCTGGCGCCAGGCGGTGTTGGATGTCCGGCAGCACATGGAGTTCATCGGCAGAGAGACCGATGAGAGTGGTGTCGAGGTGGAGGTCTATCGCAGTGGTTCGGGTAAGTCGGGTGGCCAACGGCAGAAGCTGGCCACGACTTGCCTGGCCGCCGCGCTGCGCTACCAGTTGGGCGGCAATGAGCATGGTGTGCCCATGTATGCGCCGGTGGTGCTCGATGAAGCCTTTGACAAGGCAGACAACGAATTAAG
>AASF01000342.1 GCA_000168735.1 Candidatus Endoriftia persephone str. Hot96_1+Hot96_2
TCTACAGTTGTTTCAAATGGATTGGGACTCTGAATACAGAAGGCTAAATCGACAAATCATCGGCGCAAAAAATGAAGTCGATGCATGCGAGGATAAAATCCAACGGCTTGATCAGCAATATGACACCTATGAAGAGCAGGACATGGATCAGAAGTTGTCTGATTTGGATAATCTTGGTCAATTTATGGAGGATGCTGAACAGGCGAAAGCCCGTTACAAAAAGCTAAATGAAGAAGTTCAGGAAGAAGAAAGCGCACTCCATCGTAGCTTGAATGCGGAGCATGAGCGATACGACCGAATTAGGGCAGCAACCCAATCAAAGTTGGATACTGCAAAAGAAGACAAGCAGAACAAGTCTAAGGATTACTCCGCCAATCGCGAAACTGTTTCTGCTCGCGAAAGATCTGAAATCGATGCTACCCGCGAAGATGCATCACCTGCTAGAGAGGCGCTCACTGAGGCTAAAGCAATTGCTCAGGCCAACGCCGACACTGGTGGAGCTACAGAAGAAGAAAGGTTGGGTCTTGCGGATATATTGCACCGCGTCGAAAACTTAGAGCGCGAAGTTGAAACAGAGCGTGCTGTTTTCGACGAGAAGAAGTCCGCGCTAGAGAGCGCACGAAACCGGCAGAACATCGCCAATAAAGCGCTTGTTCGTGCCCAGAACAGCCTTTATACGGAACAAGATAAGCTTGATGCTCTCCATAAGCTTGCGTTTGCTGAAGATGGAACCTGGTTAAGGCGATTGCGAGAGAAAGATCCTAATTGGGCGGATCGTCTAGGAAAGGTTATCAACCCGGAACTTTTGCAGCGTTAAGA
>AASF01000341.1 GCA_000168735.1 Candidatus Endoriftia persephone str. Hot96_1+Hot96_2
GATCAGCTTTGGTCGCGATCTCTTTGAAGCTCAGCTCGAATCTTTTCCCCCGGCACGCTATCGAACGAGGCCCAGACGGGGATCTGTCCACTTTCATTCCCGTTCAACCCGCTCCTGAGTAATCCGCAGAATAATATTTTCTTGGTACATCGATCTTGACTTCGAGACTGCTGCTGTCCTGCAGCGAAAGCACCGGCTGTTTTGCCTGCACCTCTTCAAACTGCTCGACTTTGCGTTTCGCCACCACCCCGTCGAACGGAGCACGCAGGTCGGTGTAGCGCAGGTTCTGTTGTGCCTGCTCCAGCGCAGCCGATGCACTCTTGAATGTGGCTTCGAGCTTGTCGAAATCACGACGCGAGAAATGCCCTTTCTCCACCAGATCCTTAGCTCGATCAAAGTCGTTCTTCGCACTGTCAAAACTAGCCTAGCGATCCTTCAGAGTAATGCGGTAGTCGGTGGCATCCAGCTGGGCCAGAATCTGGCCTTTTTTCACCCGATCACCCTCGTTGAACTTGATTGCCACCACCTTGCCCGGCACCCGAAAAGAGAGTTCCGCCCGGTTAACTGCATCGATGCGCCCAGGAAAGTTGCGGATACCCCCTTGTTCAGGCGCTGACACAATCATCGATTTGACTGGTCTAGCCAGATCCGTCTCGGCAGTTGGCGGCGCTTCACTACAGCCTCCAATTAAAGCTGCCATAGCAAAGGCAAGAAAAAAAGGGAGTCGACCTAATGACAGATTCTTCGTATCCATTTTGGCTTCCAGATGCTGAGAGTGAAGTCGAAGACCGCCGAAGCCTAACACACTGCACTGAGAATTAAATGCCCTTATTAAGATAGCCATGAAGAAGCAACAGCCCAAAACAAATGAAGTAACTTCCTTGCCTCAGGAATCGTTCGACTTAAACCCCCGACAAAAGTGTATTACTAGGATTTTTATGAATTAACACACACCTATTGGCTTAAGAAGTCAGACCCCATCCCGATACCAAAATCAAGCAAAGGCTGATATCGAGCCTATTGGGGGTCAAAGCTATGAAATCAACCACATCTATCCAGCACTCCTTACGAAGAAAGGGGCGACTGCTCACCCACATCTTGTCTAATTTTACCCCTTTCTTTCCTTCAAGCTTACTCGTCGTATCACCTAATACCTACGCGAGCAAACACAAGACCAATGACAAAGTAACAATCTGCCATATACCTTCTAGCAATTCAGGCAATGCTCATACCATCAGCGTTGCGAAATCTGCCGTTAAAGCTCACATGGATCACGGTGACTACAAAGGCCAGTGCCCGAGTAAAAACAGTGGCACAAAGGGCAGCAGTTCAGGCAAATCAAAGGGCTCTAGCGCAAGTTCAACCCATAATAAAGGTTCGAGCAAAAGCAAAGGCTCAAGCAAGACAAAGGGCTCAAGTAAAAAGAAAGGCTCGAGTAAGAAAAAGGGTTCGAAGTAAGAAAAAGGGTTCGAGCAAGAAGAAGGG
>AASF01000340.1 GCA_000168735.1 Candidatus Endoriftia persephone str. Hot96_1+Hot96_2
CGGTTAATTACAGAACAATTGGTGATACTGGTTGGCCAGATTTAGAGATAGATGATTTACCGTTTTTAAAGCGGTGGGCATTCAGGGATGAGTCGGAATTCCGAGCTGTTTACTCTGGAGATGCTGAATCAGAAGAAACAAAAGACATCTCATTACCTCTTTCTTGCATTAAAAAGATATCGGTTAATCCTTGGGTCCCAGATCAGCTATTTTCTGCCATAAAAGAAACAATTAAGGAAATTGAAGGCTGCAGATCTCTTGCTATTGGAAAATCTCAACTTATAAACAATAAGAGCTGGAAGCGTTACGGAAACATAATTGCATAACAATGCAAATTCACTCAGACAGTTTAAAGAGTTGCTTTGTTTTGCGTAAGTCGCTGCGCTCCATCCTACGCAAAACAAGCAACGCTTTAAACTGCTGGTGATTTGCGGCGTTGGGCAACCAAGGCATCGCCATAGAATAAGCCGTGCACGGCAACAAAGAATTAAGTTTAAGTCGGGTAGAGTTGGAGAAGCTTGGAGCCCAGACTATTCGGCATCATGGTAGAGAGTTGGGCAATTTGGTTGGTGTCTTAACGAAAGATCATCTCGCCTTGCAAGGCTCAGGCTAGATGCGGCTTCGTCGCCATTGTAGAAGTTGGCTGCACGTGCCTATCGGGAAATGATAGGCTTTAGGGTGTGAATAAGGATGCAGACTGGAAGGAAATCGAATCAAGCCTTCCGCCTCAGAAAAGTCGAATTCTCAGGGAAGTGGAGTATTTAGAGTTATGGATACAGGCCAGCACAGAATTATGCCCAACAATGGGGCTCCAGTGGACGTCAAAAAGCTCCGCTCGTTCCTCGCTCCACTTTTTGCCGCCACTAAGCCCAAACGTTATGTTAAAAATGGAGCCCATAAGTAATGACACTTTTAAGTAGGATGGGTTACAGCCCCATAAAAGAACAGAAAATTCAAGTACCCAAGCAAATAGCTGCATCTAACATATCCGTCATTATTCCCGTAAAGAATAATCAGCGTGGAATAAATAGACTTTTATCAAGATTTGAAGAGATATTTATAAACCAAGAGCCTCCCAGTGAGATTATAATTATTGACAATAATTCAGATGTGGCACTGAGATTAAAAGAGCAATATTCATACA
>AASF01000339.1 GCA_000168735.1 Candidatus Endoriftia persephone str. Hot96_1+Hot96_2
CGTCACAGCTGCTCTGCTAGAGCCCTTGAGACCACTGCTGTCTGTGAGATCCGATGCGATAGTCTCGAAGAGCTGAGCAGCGCCATGCCCAGCCTGCAACACCAGATGTATTGTCTGCTGAGCCGGGAGATCGGCCAGGAAACAGAGATGCTCACCCTGCTTGGCAAAAAAAGTGCCGAAGAGCGCCTTGCCACCTTCCTTCTGAGCTTTTCCGAGCGCTTCAAAAAGCGTGGCTTTTCCGCTACCGATTTCTTCCTCAGCATGTCCCGCCACGAGATCGGCAACTATCTAGGACTGGCGGTGGAGACAGTCAGCCGGCTCTTCACCCGCTTTCAGGAGGAGGGCTTACTCAAGGTCGAGCGAAAACATGTACAGTTACTCGATCTGCCCCGACTCAACGATATCATTCACGGAATCGATAGCGTTCGCACATCGAATCAATCAAGGGCTTAAAGACTCCTGCCAGATCACTCGACAGGCAGTTCTTTTCTCCAGATACACCCCCTCCCCCATAGCCTCGAGACGAGCCTCGTGCAACTCTAGCTCGACAGCATTTGCCTTG
>AASF01000338.1 GCA_000168735.1 Candidatus Endoriftia persephone str. Hot96_1+Hot96_2
CGCCCTTAGCTTGCCCAGAATTCCTTCGAGCGTATCGAAGAAATGTTGTATCGGGTACTGAGAAAAGTAGCGAACTCCTCAGAAAAGCTCACTGAAACCGATAAACATGGTTTTCAAATATTCCGAAAAATCGCTAAAGAGCTTGGGTTGGTTGTTCCTCGTACCGGCAAGGGACAACGATTTGTTTTACCTCCGCAGCTTTTGCGTTTCCTGGTTGCAGCTTTGGTCGAGCCTGGTGAGCGAGTACGCCTGACGGAATTCTACGCGCGGGTTTTCGCCCATTACGGTATCGCTTTGGGTGACAAGCAATTGGTGGTTGCTTTGGGTTGGAATGGCAGCGAATCTGTCACGAGGGACTATGCAGTAGCGGCGGATACGGCTTGGGTGGAGGAGGCTCTACAACAGGGCGGATTCCTCGTGGAGCTATCCGACGCGGTTTCCATTGTCCACAATCCAGGCAGCAAGGAGCCGCTGGCATGAATCTCTATATTGAGACATTGACCAAATACCCTGAAAGGTGAATGGGATCGTGTACTAAAGATATCGGATGGGCCTAGAGAGGCACGGTTTATCGTTCAAAGCCTAGACCCCGAGAGCGTTTTTACGTTGTTTGAGACTTTGGATGCCTACCGTCTAACTTGGCTGCAGTATCAGAG
>AASF01000337.1 GCA_000168735.1 Candidatus Endoriftia persephone str. Hot96_1+Hot96_2
GCTTTTTGTGTTTTTTCCATAACTGCATAGTCAATTGATTCAGAAGGACAGGCGGTAAATTCCTCTTTGGCCAGGCGAATAAAATCCATATCCTGCCTACTCTCGCCATATGCTTGACTGACAGATTCTGAGATTTTTGGAGAGAATTTTTTTAGTTCATCCAGATATGTGTCTGCCCGAAACATAAATATTCCACTGTTCCATAAATAGCTTCCAGACGCCAAATAGGATTTGGCCAAATCGAGATCAGGCTTTTCGACAAATTCCGCTACAGGATAGACAGGGTCATCGAAATGTTCTAAAGAAACCTTGCCATCAACACCCTTTCGGATATATCCATAACCTGTCTCAGGTCGATCCGGAACAACACCAAATGTTATCAGACTATTCTCACCTGCTGCCTTTGTGCCAGTCGAAATGGCCTGTTGGAATGCCAGTGGTTTTTGGATGACATGGTCCGATGGCATCACCAATAGAACTGAATTTTCATTCCAGTTCCATTGCATGAAGGGCGGCACAGGCTATTGCTGGAGCGGTATTTCTACCGGTTGGTTCCAGCAGGATGGCTGTTGGTGTTACATCAATCTGGCGCAACTGTTCC
>AASF01000336.1 GCA_000168735.1 Candidatus Endoriftia persephone str. Hot96_1+Hot96_2
GCTTTAGATTCACGTCGTGATTTTTGATGTAAGTGTCTTTAATTTTTTCAATTTCTTCGTCTAATTTTTCTTTATTTTGGTTGTTGCACATCAAAATTAGTTTTGTTTCGTTGTAGAATTCACTCAAACACTCCGATATCGTTGAAAAATTATTCTTTTTCTTGAGTTGACTAAAGAATTCTTTATCACTAACGATGTTATCTTTGCTAAATTCGGACTTTAGTTGGTTAGCGATTAAGGTCAAGTTTTTCGCGTACAGATCAGAGTATGACTTGACAGGGTGGGTACGCTTTTGATGGGGTGGTCTTTGGTCGTGCTCAAGCGTAGGGTGGTAGCTCGACAGTATGTTGTCCACATATAGAGAAATCATGCTGTTAAGTTTTTGATTTCGTTTCCGTCTTGAGTGATCCTGATAACATGTGAGGGGGTATTAAAATATTTCATTTCAAATACTGCCTTCATATAGCACACTTGCTGTATCCGGACTCTGAATGGTATGCGTCAACAATTTCTCTGCCCGCGATAAATATACCTTTTGACTGGGTTAGCAGAGGTTTGAGGCCTCCCAGCAAATTATCTACTAATTCCT
>AASF01000335.1 GCA_000168735.1 Candidatus Endoriftia persephone str. Hot96_1+Hot96_2
GATCATGGCGCCGGATGGCGCGGTGATGGGTGACATCCGCGAGATTCAGCGACGCATCGTTGAGCGGCTGCCGATCATCCCCGGCGCGGTCCTGCTCACCAGCAGCAGCCTGCCAGACGGCAACGTGCTGGAGAACTACAGTGCCAGCCTGAGCGCCTACGGTGGCGCCAAGCCCTACAGCTGGCATCTGGTGGATGGTGCGCTGCCGCCCGGCCTGTTGCTGGCCGATGGTGTCATCAGCGGCCTGCCCATCGACGATGGCCTCTACCCCTTTACCATCGAGGTGATGGATGCCAATGGTAACAGTGCCAGACGCGAACTCTCGATCAAGCTCAGTGACCCGGGAATCGACCCTGTTGGAGGCGCGCTTCGATAGCGGTAACGACGGCTTCGTCTATCAGGACGACAGCTTCCGAGGCACCAGTCAGCCGGTCTATGCTGCCGGCATCTGGCAGCCTGCCGGCGGCACCAGTGGCGGTGCTCTGGAGGTGATCCTGGGGGGAATGGACAATGCCACTATCCAGAATATGTCGGGTGGCTGGCAGCGCAGCTTCAGCCTCGATGTACCCACCGAGCTGATCCTCTCATTCCGCTACAAGCTGAGTCAGAGCACCTTCTATGCGGGGAATGAGCTGGTTCAGCTGATGCTGAACCTCGACGGCGAACTGGTCGGTCTGGGCAGTGATGATTTTCTCGCCCAACAGCAGGCGGGTGACAATGCGCAGACCGATCAGTGGCACAGCGTTGAGATCAACCTAGGTAACCTGGCGATGGGCGAGCACAGCCTGATCGTCGGTGCCTACAGCGACAGGAAATCCGACCTGAACCAGACCAGCGCGCTGCGCTTCGACGACCTGATGCTGGTCTACGCCA
>AASF01000334.1 GCA_000168735.1 Candidatus Endoriftia persephone str. Hot96_1+Hot96_2
TTAATACCCGGCTTCAAGAAAAAAACATATAAAAATCAATTGCTGTAATGATATCTGTCAGTCGCCGCAAAGATATTTTGATATGGCAAGGCTTTTCCGGACAAAAAATCACGCAGCTTTTCGGTTTTCTTTCTCATAGCCCAATGGCGTCTGATAGCCGATAGTTGAGTGGCGTCTCTGGCGGTTATAGAACACCTGTAAGTGCCCAAGAAGCGGCACCTGTTTTCGGAGCAGGTGCTGCCGCAGACTTTCTCCTGACCGATCACCACACAGGAGAGAGCATGACGACTTCCAACTCCAACGACAGTAGCCTGTACTGGCAACAGCATGTGGCCGCCTGGCAAGACTCAGGCCTGACGCAGAGGGCCTACTGCGCCCAACGGTGGCTCAGTTACCCGAGCTTCGGCTACTGGGCGCGCAAGTTGCGCCGCACAGATAAGCCGATGGTGCAACCCAGGGCGAAGGGCTTCGTACCGGTCACCCTCGCAGCACCGGTGGTCTCTGGCCTGAGCCTGGTGCTACCCGACGGCCTGGAGATCCGCAGCATCGGGCCAGACAATGTCTCGATGGTCCGGCAATTGCTGGGGTGCCTGGCATGAGCTACCGGCTGCGTCCGCACCCACAGATGCCGCGGATCTATCTGCACCGGGAGCCTGTGGACTTCCGCAAGAGCTTCCGCGGGCTGGCCGCGATCGTCGAGCAGGAACTGGAGCACAACCCCTTCGAAGGGTGCGCTGTATGCCTTCAGCAACCGGCAGTGGGACAAGATCAAGCTGCTGTACTGGGAAGACAATGGCTTCGTGCTCTACTGCAAGAGCCTGGCCGAGGAGCGGTTCCATTGGCCTGCCTCGGGAGACGAGGTGGTGCCCCTGGATGGCCAGCAGATCAACTGGCTGCTCGACGGTTATGATCTTGCCGCCATGAAAGGCCATCGAAAGCTGCATTACGAGGCGACTTTCTGAAGACGGGGTGGGTGTGTCGAAGGTAGAATATGGCCCCATGAAAAAGGCGCGGGCAACCGATCCAACCACTCTCCCCACAGTGTCCCTCACCGTCCCCGATCTGCTCCGCGTCATCCAGACGAAAGACCGGTTGCTGGTCGAGCGCGAAGCCCTGATC
>AASF01000333.1 GCA_000168735.1 Candidatus Endoriftia persephone str. Hot96_1+Hot96_2
GATCAACAGCTATGTGCCAACCTTTGCAGAGGGGGCCCTCGGTGTTGCAGGTATTGCCATCGCTATGGCCCTGGTTGCAGTTGGTGCCCGGATGTTCAAGGTCTTTCCCGAGACCCTGGAAGATCCACAATAACCACAAGATCCTGCGCCTTGTCTTATGGCTGGGCGCGGGTTGAAAATATCCACCACCAGCAATTTGGCTGTTGGTGGATATTTTTTTGCCAGCTAGAAAATGATCAGCTTTTTACATATCAGCCGCTCACAAATCATCCGGCAAGACAACCCTCTCTATTGGCTTGGTACGGGCTCTGCGTAATCGTGGGCTGAGTCTGCAGACCTTCAACAAGGGGCCCGATTACATCGAACCGATATGGTTGAGCAGTGCCAGTGGCAACGCCTGTTATAACCTTGATTTTTACACCCAGCATCGCCGCGAGATCACGGAACTGTTTCAGCAGTACAGCAGTGGGCCGCAGGTCACTCTAGTAGAGGGCAACAAAGGCCTCTACGACGGCATGGACTTGCAGGGTGAGGATTGCAATGCGGCGATGGCCAAGTTGCTGGGTCTGCCGGTGATTCTGGTGATAAACGCCAAGGGGATCACCCGTGGCGT
>AASF01000332.1 GCA_000168735.1 Candidatus Endoriftia persephone str. Hot96_1+Hot96_2
AAATTCATCACCCTGTACAGCACGGGGCTGCCAGTTATCGAGATGAGCCAATGAGAAACAGAGACCGAACACTACCAGGAAAAACCCTGCTGGCCATGGTCCCTCTATCGGAACGAGCCATCTTCAATATGGAGAAGCGCGGGGACTTCCCGCGCCGGATCGCGCTTACAAGCCGTAACGTCGCTTGGGACCTGGCAGAAATAGAAGAGTGGATCGAATCAAGAAAGCGATCCGGCGCACGGGCAGACCGCCCTGGCGTTACCGCTGTTGCTTGATCGTCCACTCGTCGATCATATCGGCCCAGTCTTGCAGCATCTCCGCGCGCTGTTCCCGGTATTCAGCCTTGTTATAGATAGCCCTCACTCCCTTCTGCTCATGAGCAAGACATTTCTTGATCCAGTCCGTGTTGTACCCAACCTCATGCAGTAGCGTGCTGGCCGTGCGGCGAAGATCATGCGGGCCAAATTTGGCGAGCGACTCGCCGTCCTTCTGGGCAGCCTGGTATGTCAGCATAAGAACCCGATTCAATGTTGCAGCGCTCACAGGCAAGTCCGAGTCATATCGTGACGGGAGCACAAATTCAGATCCACCCGCAAAAGTCTTCAGTGCGATGAAGATGTCGAGCGCCTGGCGTGACAGGAATACCAGATGCGGATTCCGTCGCTTCATCCGCTCTTTAGGAATAGTCCATAGCGCTTCACTGAAATCGATCTCCGACCACGTCGCATTGGACAGCTCTGACTTTCTCACCATGGTCAGTAATAGCAGCTTGATAGCAGCACCGATATTGCGGTGATGTTCCCACTCGATCCAAGTACCGATACATCAGACCGATCTCAGCCGGAGACA
>AASF01000331.1 GCA_000168735.1 Candidatus Endoriftia persephone str. Hot96_1+Hot96_2
GATCAGGGCGACCACAATATCACCATCGCCCGCTGTCTCCCGCCGCTCGTACGATCACCATATCGCCATCGAGGATGCCGATACCCACCATTGAGTCACCTGCGACCTGTAGGGCAAAGCGATTGGGGCCCATAAAGAACTCGGCCAGGTTAAGGCTCTCCTGGTCCTCGATCGCTTCGATCGGTTTTCCTGCGGCGATACGGCCGAGCAGCGGCAGGGTTGGTTGGGCCTCCCCTTCCAACAGCTGGATATTGCGCCAACCAGACTCGCCTCGAACCAGCTGACCCTTGGTCGATCAGTGCCTGAACGATGCGGTGCACATAGCCTCGGGATCGCACACCGAGATGATTGCCGATCTCCTCCAGGGTGGGTGCATGGCCGTTGCGGATGATCTGGGCGCGGATGAAATCGAGGGCAGATTGCTGTTGTTTGGTCAGCATG
The DNA here is from genome assembly GCA_000168735.1 of Candidatus Endoriftia persephone str. Hot96_1+Hot96_2. Classification (GTDB taxonomy): domain Bacteria; phylum Pseudomonadota; class Gammaproteobacteria; order Chromatiales; family Chromatiaceae; genus Endoriftia; species Endoriftia persephonae. Next base: position 442 of record AASF01000331.1, read on the forward strand.
AGATGCTCTCCCGGTTGTTCCCTTTTAGATTAGAGAACAAAAGAGAAACATTCAATCGGCAGACTCACCTCGCGCTTAAGGCGGTCACATCAGATGCCCGGTCTCTACAGAGAGAAGAGCGTGCCCCTCGGAACATTGCCATCGGCGAAA
>AASF01000330.1 GCA_000168735.1 Candidatus Endoriftia persephone str. Hot96_1+Hot96_2
GAGCGTATTACAAAAGCATGTACCGTTCCTGTGATTGGTATTGGTGCAGGTAATGTGACTGATGGTCAAATCCTTGTAATGCACGATATGTTTGGTATTTCAGCTAACTACATGCCTAAATTCTCAAAAAACTTTTTGGCAGAAACTGGTGATATGCGTAAAGCGGTCACTAAATACATTCAAGATGTTGAGCAAGGTGTATTCCCTGCTGCTGAACATACATTTAACTAAGGAAACGTAATGGACATTTTTTCTGAAATTTTACCATTACGCGAGCAGATCAAAGCTTGGAAACGCGAAGGTAAACGTATTGCTTTCGTTCCAACAATGGGAAATCTACACGAAGGTCATTTAACTCTAATTCGAACAGCTCGCGAGCATGCAGATATTGTAGTTGCTAGTATTTTTGTTAATCCAATGCAATTTAACAATGCTGATGACCTAACAAACTACCCAAGAACATTAGATGAAGATGTAGAAAAACTCACTGCTGAAAACGTTGATCTTGTATTCCCACCAACTCCTGAGATCATGTATCCAGACGGGTTAGAGAAACAAACAACCGGTTGACGTTCCTGTTATCTCTACTATTTT
>AASF01000329.1 GCA_000168735.1 Candidatus Endoriftia persephone str. Hot96_1+Hot96_2
GAGCAATTAGATAAGTTCATGTTACGGATTTAATTCCGAGTGAGAATACGTATAAATTTCGTTATGAGGCACTTAAGTCTGCAATTAAATATGTTTCACCTAGTGAAGATTAAGTGATTAATTATTATTAGAAATAAATCAAACCGTAGAGTGAATTACTCTGCGGTTTTTTATTATCTATTAACGACACCAATTTGCATTCATCGCAATTTAACGATAATCTGGTTTGATTATTAGATATTTGCTTCCAGATAATAGGTAAACAAATGTACGCATTAGAAATTGAACAATTAAGAAAAACCTATTCAGGTGGTTTTGAAGCTCTAAAAGGAGTGAGCTTAACCGTTGAAAAAGGAGATTTTTATGCCTTACTTGGTCCTAATGGGGCAGGAAAGTCGACGACAATAGGTGTGATTAGCTCTTTGGTAAACAAAACATCGGGCAAAGTACAAGTATTTGGCTATGACATTGATACCCAGTTAGTACAGGCAAAGCAGCAAATAGGTTTAGTACCACAAGAGTTTAATTTCAATCCATTTGAAACCGTGTTGCAAATTGTAATGCAACAAGCTGGTTATTATGGTGTCTCCCGCTCATTAGCAAAAGAGAGAGCTCAAAAATATTTAACTCAGTTGGATCTATGGGAAAAAAGAAATGATCGTGCGCGTAACTTATCTGGAG
>AASF01000328.1 GCA_000168735.1 Candidatus Endoriftia persephone str. Hot96_1+Hot96_2
GATCAAGGGTTGGCTGAGGTCAACACCAGCGAGCGCCTGAGTGCCGCGATGGCCGCCGGGGCGATCAGCGAGGAGATGGGGGAGAATCTGCAGGATGCCCTGGCAATATATCGCCAGCCTGCGCATCCAGCATCAGGCCGCACAGATCAAACGGGGCCAGAGCCCCAACAACTATCTGCCGCCGGATACCCTCTCCGAACTACAGCGACGCCATCTGAAAGATGCCTTCGGGGTGATTCAGACAATGCAGGAGACTATGGAGAGCCGCTACCAGAGCGGGCGCTTCCGGTGAATCATGTTCGAACGTCTCTTCAGCAAACAGCATCAGCGCAAGCGGGCCCTGGCCAAGGCTCCCGCCGGGGTGATGAGGGATTACCTTACAGCCCCCTTCCCCTCCAGTAAGACCCCCTGGACGGAGCTGGAGATTGTCTCCCTTGATCTGGAGACCAACCGGCTTGAAGCCGAAACAGGACAGCATTCTCAGCATCGGCCTGGTTAATATCCGTGCGTTACAGATCCACCTCGACACTGCCTGGCATCGGGTAATCCGGGTGGAACAACAGATCCCGGAGTCGTCCGCGGTGATCCATCAGATCACCGATGACCACGCCGCCGCAGGCATCCCCCTAGAAGAGGCACTGCCTCAGCTACTGCGACAACTCAGCGGCAAGGTGATGCTGGCCCACTACAAAAGCATCGAGCAGAATTTTCTCGACGCCGCCTGCCAGCGGCTCTACGGCACGCCTTTTATCATTCCGATCATCGACACCCTGGAGCTGGCACAGCGCCTATTCGCCCAGCGTAACCACAGCATCCAGCCCGGCGATCTGCGCCTGTTCCAACCTACGGCCACGCTACAATCTGCCCCACTACAAGGCGCACAAATGCGCTCAGTGATGCCCTCGCAAACGCCGAGCTATTTCTTGCGATGGCAGCGG
>AASF01000327.1 GCA_000168735.1 Candidatus Endoriftia persephone str. Hot96_1+Hot96_2
CCCTTGATCACTATCGTCTGATGGTCAACCCAGATGGGGCCTCCGGCTTCAGCGTGGTCTCCGGTGCAGAGGCGATCGCCGGCACCAGCCATACCATCGACATTGCCACCCATCTGCAGGATTGGGCCAATGCCCGCTACATGGTAGAGGCCTGTAACGCCGGCGACACCGCCTGCAGCGGCTCTGCCGAGCAGGCCACCAGCGTGATCGACTCGATCAGCAGCATCGGCTATTTCAAGGCCGGTAATGCAGGCCCTGGCGACAACTTCGGCCTGAGCGTGGCGATCAGCGCGGATGGCTCCACCATGGCCGTTGGCGCCCCGCTGGAGGACAGCGCCACCACTGGTGTTAACTCCACCCCGGACGAGGCAGCCGCCGATGCCGGTGCCGTCTATGTCTACGTCTTCTCCGCCGGCAGCTGGAGCCAGCAGGCCTATATCAAGGCATCCAACACCGGCGCGGGCGACGAGTTCGGAACCTCCCTGGCACTCAGTGCCGATGGCAACACCCTGGCGGTTGGCACCATCAAAGAGGACAGCGGGACTACTGGTGTCAGTGTCGACAGCAGCGCTGCGGATGAGTTGGCAGTCGATGCCGGTGCCGTCTATCTCTTCACCCGTTCAGGCACTACCTGGAGTGAGCAGGCCTACATCAAAGCATCCAATACCGAGGCCGGTGATGCGTTTGGAGCATCCGTGGCACTCA
>AASF01000326.1 GCA_000168735.1 Candidatus Endoriftia persephone str. Hot96_1+Hot96_2
GATCAGAAGGGTTTGAGGACCACCAGCAGCACAATACCCACCAGCACCAGCACCGGCGCTTCATTAAACCAGCGATACCATTTATGGCTGTGACGGTTGTCGTCCGCGGCAAACCGCTTCAGCAAGCGCCCGCAGGCGTGGTGATAACCGAGCAGCAGAACCACCAAAAGCAACTTGGCGTGCATCCAGCCCATCGATAGCCAGGCGGGGTTCACCGCCAGCATGGCAATGCCGAGCACCACCGCGACCACACTGCTTGGCGTCATAATGCCCCGGTACAGCTTTCGCTCCATGACTTTGAACCGTTCGCGGCTGATCGAATCCTCCGCCATGGCGTGGTACACGAACAGGCGCGGCAGATAGAACAAGGCAGCGAACCAGGTGATGACGGCAATAATATGAAAGGCTTTTAGCCAGAGGTACAGCATCAGCGAAGGTCTCCTTCGGTAGTCAGAACAGTAGCCAGTTGTGCCCGGGTGATC
>AASF01000325.1 GCA_000168735.1 Candidatus Endoriftia persephone str. Hot96_1+Hot96_2
GATCACCGAGAGCATTGTCGAAGAGGCCACCGCTCAGCTGATGCCCGGACACGCTGAGGATGCAATGGCCGAGAATCGTAGAGGCCTACGACAAGGGCGAGCTGAAACGTAAACCCAACGCAGAAGAGGCAATACGCTGGAACGACGATGCCAAGGCACTGCTGCTGACCATCGATGACCTCTCTCTGCGCGGTAACCTCAGCATGCGAGCCGAAAAGAAGGCCCGTAGCGAAGGCAAGCGCCAAGTGGCCATCCACCATCTGCAGGCCTTTCTGGATGATCCCAGCCAACACAGTTCCGGAGCTGCCTCTTCTGCCTATGGTCACCCTCCCTCGGCCACCCAAGCAGATGAGGCAGCTCCCTCTAATCTCCACTGGCAGGCCGCGGCACTGGCGCGTCTGATGCGGGTGCCAGAAGGCTTCATGCGCGACGCCGCCAAACAGCGCATCGAGGACTATGCCCGCGCCCAGGGGCTGAGTGAGGTCAGCCTGCAAACCGCTGAAGCGGGACTGGCCGAGGCGCGCAAGGCGATGGAAGCCCAGATGCAGGGCGACAAACAGCCCGCTGCCAGCCTGCCGGAAAAGAAAAAGAGCGCCTGCCCCTTCGCCCATCGGGCGCAACCGGCAAAGCCAATCAAGCAGGAAGAGAAAAAACCTAACCTCAACTGGAGCGACCAAGCCCAACAGAGCATGAACAGCGTCCCTGCCGGCTTCT
>AASF01000324.1 GCA_000168735.1 Candidatus Endoriftia persephone str. Hot96_1+Hot96_2
GGTAAACGAATTTTGATGTTTTCCAATACATCGATTCGTTCAGGGGGTAGGTATTTAAACAGTTCCAATTCTTTCCTTTCGAAAACTTAACGCCTAGCATCAGCGGACCGTGAAGCGGAGCGTCTTTTTGTGCAAAAATGGAGCGACAGCGACTTGCACAAAAAGTGCGCGTAGCTTTGCGGGTCCGTTGGATGCTATTGTTATGCCATTTCATGACATTGGCTGCCTGATAATTGTTTTCCATTTTTCAGGGGCCGCACGCCTAATATCACTCAAATATATCTCGTGATGCCTGCCTCTTCTCTGGCTTCCATTTTCTTCAATAAATGAGTGTACTTTTTCTATAGTCGGCCCTTCCTCAGAGAATGGACCTATATGCATTATTTGTGCTGCCTTACCTTCATCAAAGAACTCAAACCTTACTAGGGGCAAAGATACAGGGTCTTTCTTTGTTTTCACTTGTTCTATTGCCTCCTGAACCATTTCTTTTGTAATAAGGTCAGGCTGCATTATCATAAGTGTCCATTTCCATTCATCTTTATTGCCTACACTGAAAGAAGACATATCATCTGCCCACCACAACCCTTCCAAGGGCATCACCCCATAGTCAATCCCTATCTTTCCTTTTTTAACCGTGAATTTCAGCGTATATGAAAGAGGATATAAAACCTCAATGGCATCTTGGAATGATTCTGATGTATTGGGATCACCCTCTCCATCAATCATA
>AASF01000323.1 GCA_000168735.1 Candidatus Endoriftia persephone str. Hot96_1+Hot96_2
TTCTGTGCCTGCACGATGCGATCTTTGTACTTCTGGGTGTCCTTGAACTTCAGCGGATCTAACGACTCCAGGTTGGCCGCGATCTCTTCCCTCGGCGCCTCGTCAAGGAAGGTGTCGAGACGCCGCCGCGCACCAATCCGATTATGGTGGTTGCACTTGGGACAGACATCCAGATTGCGTTCCATCTCGGCACGATAGAGGATCGCGTTACACCCTGGTGCACTATGGTCCACAAACCTTCGGGTACCGCCCGCTTGTTGCCGCCATCGGTACGGATGCGGCTCGGCATGAATTGGTCAAACCAGCTCATGACGCAGAGTCTACATAATAGATATCAGAAAGTCAGTGGATGATGAACGGATCAGGCCCGGTCCATCGCCGCGCGCATCTCGCTTAGCAGGCTGCCCAGCGCCGGTGCGATCGCTTAGGGGGTGTCGGCCAGCGCCTCGACCCGTGATACTAGCGCACTGCCAACCACCACCGCATCGGCAATCCGCGACATGGCGGCAGCGGTCTCGGCATCCTTGATGCCAAAACCGACACCGACCGGCAGATCGGTGGCGGCGCGAATCTCTCCGATCTTCTCGGCCACCGAATCAAGATCGAGGTGACTGGCGCCGGTGACACCATTGATCGCGACATAGTAGACAAAGCCACTCGCGGCAGCAGTGACCTTACTGATCCGCTCGGCAGTGCTGGTGGGGGCGAGCAGATAGATCTGGTCAAGCTGTTGTTGGCGCAGCGCCTGCAGCAGCTCCTCGCCCTCCTCCGGCGGGATATCGACCACCAGTGCCCCGTCCACACCGGCATTGGCGGCGGCCTCTGCGAACGCGGCATAGCCCATGATCTCGATCGGATTGAGATAGCCCATCAGCACCACCGGGGTCTGCTGATCCTGCTGGCGAAATTCCAGCCACCATGTCGCGCACGTCGTGCAAGCTGACCTGGTGCGCCAGTGCCCGCTCGCTGGCACG
>AASF01000322.1 GCA_000168735.1 Candidatus Endoriftia persephone str. Hot96_1+Hot96_2
TTTTAAACGAATTCGCCCTTAGCTTGCATAGCCATTGGCGACGATTCCAAAGTACTTTGAAAACCTGCAGCCGGAATAAATGTGACGCTAACAGTGGTTTGGTTGTTACGACGCAGTTTATGTGTAAATGTAAAATTAATGCGTACGTGCGGCAGAGCGTCCCTCGAGCCATCCACGGACAACAGAGAGCACCTTGGCACCTTCCACAGAATCGGTCCCGCCTACGAGTCGTGTTCCGGACGATACTACGAGACAGACACCAGACCCAGTTTCGCCGACCCCAGCGGGCTCGTCGGTATGCAAGATGCCTCCAGGAACTACAGGTATACGGCCGAGTTGCGGCACATCCGGTGGTGATAGTACAAGTGGCTGTTAGTTGTGCTAATGCTTTTCCGTTAGGTGTAACAACTTAACAGTTATAGGGTAACTTCTGCCCGTCAAATTGCATTTCGTAAGTTTTTACACGTCGCAGCATCCATTCCTCAGAACTGCTCAAGGTATTATACACTTTACTCCATCAAACACCATCACGACTGCTATAGGAAGATTTCAACTATGCAGTCTAAAGTCTGTGAGTATAAAGTCTGATATTCATTTATGTAGCTGGGTGAACAAGAGCAATTTAGAGAGGACAAACCTGCTTAAAGGTTGACACGACAGCATCGGATTGGAT
>AASF01000321.1 GCA_000168735.1 Candidatus Endoriftia persephone str. Hot96_1+Hot96_2
CCTTGATCAGAACTGAGCGATTCAGCTGCTGCAGCCCAATATATCCAATCAACCCCTGGCACATAAGCCGTTATTGACTTGACGGCAAAAAAGGATTTTCAAAGCATCGACTATCTGCCGAAATCGAAAGGCCTCAAAGCCTGGTTTACGGCCTACATTTTCGAGATAGGCTGCCACGTGAGACGGATTATGTGTCTTAAGGCGCACATTATGGTGATATCGAATATAATTTTCGACATGCCTCTGATACCAAGGGCGCGCCTTAGGTGATACACCCGCCTTTGTAAGATTTCTCTGATAGTTACGCCAGAAATTCGCATACCGTGAACTGTTGTTCAGCCGGTTTTTATGAGGCATCCTAAGCCCTCCATGGCAAGGATTTTAATTCTATAGACTAGCTTATAGTCTATGGCCACCTATTTCGCAATAGGCTGCCACAGTCCATCTCAGAAAACGCTGCCGCAGCCCATTTCAATGTTATGCAAAAAATGAATTGGTCGTATCATGCAAGTGAAAAGTGAATCATGCTCTGATGCTTTAGCGTTTTGGACAGTTGGCATCCAGTATCTACACTTAGTGGAAGCAGTAGTAGAGGAAACAATCTCTCAGGGGAATCAGTGGGTGACTATTACGGAATATACTCCATCATTCGATGATC
>AASF01000320.1 GCA_000168735.1 Candidatus Endoriftia persephone str. Hot96_1+Hot96_2
GATCATGCGCACAGGCGGCAGCTACAAGAAACAGAACGGCAAGCTCAAGAAGGTCTCAGGGACATCTGACCACCCGGATGGTAATCGCCCACGGGATGCCAAAGGGAAGCCGTTGAATACACACATTGCGAGTAAGACGGAGAAACGCTGATGGCGCTCAAGTTTAGAAAAAAGGTGTTATTGGCTAAGGTGGAATCTACCTATGGGGTGGATGCGACACCGACTGGCGCAGCCAATGCGATCCTGGTGCATGACCTTTCCATTTCGCCGATGGAAGGCGATACCGTCAGCCGTGACCTGGTGCGCCCGACTCTGGGCAACGATGTGCAGATTCATGTTGGCACCCATGTGTCGGTGGAGTTCGATGTGGAAGCCGGCGGGCAGCGGCAGCGCTGGCACCGCCCCGGCCTATGGGCCACTGCTGCGCGCCTGCGGCCTGGCCGAGAGTCTGCTGACTGGGCGGGTGGAGTATGACCCGGTGAGCCGGTGGCGAGGATTCCGCCACCATCTACTTCAATTTAGATGGGCAGAAACACCCTATGCTCGGCTCACGCGGCACGGTCAGCCTGAAGGCAGACCCAAAGGGCATCCCCTATTTTCATTTTAAGTTCACTGGGCTCTGGTCCGACCCGCTGACCGCGGCGGATCCCACACCGGATTTCAGCGCCTTCACTCAGCCCTTGG
>AASF01000319.1 GCA_000168735.1 Candidatus Endoriftia persephone str. Hot96_1+Hot96_2
CTTGATCAGGTCGACGGTCAAGCTGACTAAATTGATGCCTTACGATCAACCGGATGGTTATGAAGCGATGGCGGCACGGATGGTCTGTGAGGCGGAGGAAATTATTGGACTATCCTCTCTGCGGGCGGTGGTTGGTGCCGATGGAACGAATCCGGGAGGTGGTAGGTTTCGCTGCAATCCGGCGCGCACTAGCGCTCCCACCAGGGCCTCCACAGCAGATGTCGCAATTGTTGCCAGTTGATTCGCTTCTACATTGGTTCGTCGGTAGCGAAATAACACTGAGGCCGGATCTCCTGCAGTTGACTCTAGAAGTTCGTCCCAATGATATCCCGTTGGTGCATGCGGTGTTGGTAGAGTGTAAGTTGGCGCAGAAAAACCCGGTCCATCTTGCTAAAGCCAATGAACAGATACAGGAAGGTTTACAACACCTGACCGGCCTTTTGGCTCCAAAGCACAGCAACCTACGACGCTTGGGATTTGACCGGCGCTATTGGTGGGCGCAACTGCACCGAGCCATGACCTCACGTTCGGTGGTTAAGGGCTCTGATCGTGAGTGGCGTGAACTCGATCATGCCTTGGAAAGTCTTGCAGAGGGACAATTCGAGATTCACTGGCAGGCTGCTATTTTTACTTTTCGGATCAACGAGGCAGGTCCTCAGCCAGAAGTGACATCACTGGCATTGCCGGTTGGTACAGTCCAGCCGCCGTTCGAAGTGCCCGG
>AASF01000318.1 GCA_000168735.1 Candidatus Endoriftia persephone str. Hot96_1+Hot96_2
ATCAGCAGTGGGCTGCAAGGGGCCGGGGTGATGCGGCCGGTGCAGCGCAAACCCCACTCCCCAGCCGGGTCATCAACGCACCATCGAAGGCGAATGCCTGGCGCGAGGATGACCGGGAGGATGACTGAGCAGGCTGCTGTTCTGTCTGACTGCTACTGAAACGCCGGTAGTCGATCCAGCCGCTCGTCGATCTTCTTCAGCATGGCGTGGTAACGCGGGTCATCGACGCTGCCGAAGCGGCGTTCGAACTCCCGTTGCGGCATCTCGTCCGGCAGATCAGAGACCTTGAGGAAGAATGCCGCCTCCTGCTCGGCCCGGGCCAGCACCGCCTGCGCCCGTGCCGCACTGGCGGGGTTGAGCAGCTGCTCCGCCAGTCGCACGCCAGCCCGGTTGGCGGCGATGTCGCTGAAGCTCAGGCCGTAGTCCTTGCCGCGGGTGTCGTAGATCTCCTTGAACTCACCGATGGCGAAGCTGATCTCGCTGTCGCCCAGCATCTGCATGGTGGAGGAGATGAAAACGTGCTGCACCATGTCGTGA
>AASF01000317.1 GCA_000168735.1 Candidatus Endoriftia persephone str. Hot96_1+Hot96_2
GATCAGACCATCGGCAAAGTGGCTGCGGCTGATGGAGACACAGCCCATGTGCAGACTCTCGCGGCGCTCGGTGCGGAAACCCTCGCCGACGATCAGCTCGGTGCTGCCGCCGCCGATGTCGATCACCAGCTGCTTGGCCTCACCGCTGGAGGCGAGTCCGTGGGAGACACCGAGATAGATCAGTCGCGCCTCCTCACGGCCGGCGATGATCTCGATCGGATGGCCGAGCGCTTGCTGTGGCGGCGGTGAGAAACGCATCGGCGCTGCTAACTTGTCGCAGGGTGTTGGTGCCGACCGCCATGACGTGTTCTGATGGCAGGCTGCCAAGGCGCTGACCAAAGCGTTCCAGGCAGGCGATGGCGCGGGCGGCCACTTCGGGGGTGAGGTGTTTGTCGTCGGTCAGACCCTCGCCGAGACGCACCATCTCGCGCATCTTGTCGATGATCTGCAGACTGCCATCGTGGACCCGGGCGACGATCATGTGGAAGCTGTTGGAGCCGAGGTCGATGGCGGCGACGGTTTGTTCCTGTCCCGCTGTTTCTGCTTTTTGTTGCTGCATCAGACAGTTGGTTGCGGTGAACACGTGGCTTCACTCTACCGCAGCATGAGGGTATTTTCTAATCGCTGAATCAGCCCAGCTGGCGCAGCTGTTTCGGCGCC
>AASF01000316.1 GCA_000168735.1 Candidatus Endoriftia persephone str. Hot96_1+Hot96_2
ATCATCACCATCATGCCAAGGAAGAACCAGTTAGACACATAGATGTGTGAACTCTTCCGGTTGGCAATAGTCATGATGAAGTTGAAGAGGTAGGAGAGCCACACGACCGCGATAGCGATATCGATCGGCCACTCCAGCTCTGCGTACTCTTTGGACTGGTTGATACCCAGCGGCAGAGTGATAACCGCAGCGACAATAATCAGGTTCCAACCCCAGAAGGTGAACCACGCCATCTTGTCGCTCCACAGACGCGTACCGCAGGTACGCTGGACGCTGTAGAAAGCGCTTGCCATCAACACACATCCGCCAAAGGCGAAGATAACTGCATTAGTGTGAAGCGGACGCAGACGTCCGAAAGTGATGTATGGAATATCGAAGTTAAGTACCGGCCATGCCAGTTCGGATGCTATATACACACCGGCTGACGCACCTACCACGAGGTAGACCGCTGCCATGACGGCGAACCAGCGTACAACATCAAAGTTGTACTTCTGCTCTGCTACGGCGTCCATGAACCCCCCTCTCTACGAGTTGTTGAACAAAAACAAAAGGTTATAGTTTTTGGGAAACCCCATATCCACACCAACACCGGTAGTATTGACACAGACCGGGCATATATCACTCTCTATCACTACAAAAGTCAAGGCACATGCGGCATATGACACACCCCTAATAAAGCCATCAACTCATTGAATAGAAACGA
>AASF01000315.1 GCA_000168735.1 Candidatus Endoriftia persephone str. Hot96_1+Hot96_2
GATCAACTCCAAGATCAGACGGCGCCCGCCATCGGCCAGATGCTCGACCCCAAGAAANTTTCAAGCGCTATTGGGGCAGGCGGAGAAAGCCCTGGAGGCGTTCCAGGTCAGCTTGCTGGACGCCTATGGCCACCTCGACCCGGATGCGCTGGCCCAGGTGATGCAGCTGGGGTTTTCCGCCGCCGATCTGGCGGGGCGTTATGAGGTAGAAAATGGCCGTTGAATATGGCTCCCTGCCGTTCAAAGAGGCCGTCTCTTTCTTCAAAGATAAGCTCCGCCTGCCTACCGCCAGCTGGACCGACATCTGGGAGGGGATGCACGCTCGCGCTTTTGTGGTCGCCGGCGCCATGCGTGATGAGCTGTTGGTGGATCTGCAACAGGCGGTTGGCCGCGCCATTGAGTCTGGCGCCACCCTGGCGCAGTTCCGCGCGGATTTCGACCGCATCGTCGAGCGCCATGGCTGGTCTTACAATGGCGGGCGCAATTGGCGCACCCGCGTGATCTACGATACCAACCTGCGCCAGGCCTACAATGCCGGGCGTGAAAAGCAGATGCAGAACCCGGCGCTGCGCAAGCGCCGCCCCTATGGGCTCTACCGCCACTCCCGCGCCGTCGAACACCCCCGCCTGGAGCACCAGCAGTGGGATGGGCTGGTGATCCCCCTCGATGACCCCTGGTGGGAGAACCACACTCCACAGAACGGGTGGGGGTG
>AASF01000314.1 GCA_000168735.1 Candidatus Endoriftia persephone str. Hot96_1+Hot96_2
GCTTTTGTTGAGCGACTTCTATCCCTATCAGACGAGGGAGGCATCGTTGGCACTTTAAGCGCAAGAACTGGATTCTTCCTTGGTGACAGCAAGCACTGGCGAAACAATGTTGTATTCCAAAACAGACTAAGTCTTTTTGCAGACCTAGGGCTAGGTGTTCTTGATGATGCCCTTGTCGAAGTAGCTGCCTACACGATTGAAAAAGGTGACCCGAAGAATTCCATTACATATGCAACAAGACATTTATCAACCCGCCGCAAAGAAACAGCTCTTTTTGAAGACATAGAAAAGATAAACTATTCCCTAGGCAAGGGGAGTAATTTCGTTTCTTTCGAACAATCGTTAATAGGATACATTCCTGATTACACATTTGCATACTGGGCTCCTAGAAACTTTATAAACAGGTATCCGAGTACTGCCACATTTAAAGATGCGGTAGGCAAAGTAAAACAGGGTATAGCTACTGCCGATGATTTTAGATTTGCAAGATTAGCCTGCGAAGTCGATAGGAATAGTATCGGTAAAGATAAGCGTTGGGTGCGGTTCTCTAAAGGGGGGGAATACTCACCTCCTTATGATGACATACATTTGCTAGTTGACTGGGGTGGTGGTAATCAACTTCGCGCCTTTCCAGGATGCTATATTCGTAACGAGGATAGTTATTACATATCTGGAGCAACATATACTGTACGAACGGCAAGCGCATTTGCCCCAAAAATTCTACCAAAGGATTGTATATTTAGCCATAACGCCCAATCATGGCATCATTCTGATGAGAAGCTAGTGTTTGCATCAATTGCTTATATGATGTGTCGAGTCCCACAGGCCTTTATCGAACTCGGTGTTGGTGGGGG
>AASF01000313.1 GCA_000168735.1 Candidatus Endoriftia persephone str. Hot96_1+Hot96_2
GATCAGCGGCCAGGACCCAGCTCGGGTGAAACGCCACATCGGCAAGATCTTCAAGCTCGAGGGCGAAAAGCTCGACCGCCTGTTTACCGGCAAGCCGATTCCCGTCAAGCGGGGGGTCGACATGGATACCGCGGTCAAATACCGGGTCGCATTTCGTGAAGCCGGCGCGCTGGTCGATATCCAGCCGGCGCAGAAACCGGCCGGCGATGCGCCGCCAGCCACACCGCACCGCACTCCGGCGCCCACTGCAACCGCCACAAAGCAACAGGCTGCAGAGAGCGCATCCGGCATGACCCTGGCGCCAGCCAACAGCGGCAGCCTGGAGGCGTTCGCGTTGCAGGGCGAAGCGGCGCCGCTCCCCGACACCAGTCACCTACAACTCGGTGCGGTGGGCAGCATCATCGATGAGACCGAAGCCGCACCGCCAGTCGAGATCGACACCCATGAGCTGAGCCTTGCGCCAGCCCAGCAGGGCAACCTGGATGAGTTCAATGAGATCGTGGTGCCGCCAGTGCTGCCCGATATCAGCCACCTGCAGATCGAAGAGCCGGAGAAGAAAGAGCAGGAGGAGTGAACTGGCAGAGGGCTCAGCCCGTCTTATTCATCGTGGATCGCGGAATCTGGCGAGCTCAGTCGCCCCAGTTTAGCAGGTCGCCTATTCCCTCAGTCTCATGATAGGAGAGGCCCGCCGCGATCTGACTTTCGCC
>AASF01000312.1 GCA_000168735.1 Candidatus Endoriftia persephone str. Hot96_1+Hot96_2
GATCAGGCGCCCGTCGTACTGTTGGACTTGGTTCTTACGGATCAGCCGCATGCTGGAATTGTTGAACACCACAACATTCAGCTGCTTGCGGTAGTTGACCGCGGTCATCAGCTCCATCGCGCACATTTGGAAACCACCGTCACCAAGCACCGCGAAGGTCGGCAGTTCGAGGGCGAAGTGTGCGCCGATCGCCGCCGGCACCGCGTGCCCCAGCGAGGAGATACCCGAGTTGGGGTGGTAGTGGTTGCCCGCAGCGACATGGAAGAGGTTTTGCGCATAGATAATGTTGTCGTCGAAGACCACCGCATCCCGCGGAAAATGGCGCTCCAGCTGCGCGAAGAACGCCTCGACCAGCTCGAAGCCCGTTTGCAGGATGCGCTTCGCGCCGCCACTGGCCTTGAGTTCAGCGATCTCCGCCTGCGGCCCGCTGGCGGAGGAATGCTCGATGCCGTGACGCTCGAGATAGCCGAGGATGCCGTCGAGGGTCTCGCGGATATCGCCGCAGAAGGCGATGTCGGCATCGAACACCTTTTCCAATTGTTCCTGGTCGTTGTCGATCTGCAGCACCCGTCTGCTCTGCAGCAGGCTGGGCTCCCAGACGTAGCTGGTGCGTTCGTTGAAGCCGGCTCCCAG
>AASF01000311.1 GCA_000168735.1 Candidatus Endoriftia persephone str. Hot96_1+Hot96_2
GATCAACTAGGATGATTTGGCGCCGTGATAAGTGCTCACGCTTAGCAGATAAATGGCATATTTGTTGCTGAAATCTTCCGGCGTCCTCTGGCATACTGTATGCCCGTTTAGAAAAACACAGACCTTTTTTCGCCCCACCTGCCACGTCTCCATCTGCGCAGCGAGCTGCTGAAGAGGCCCCTGAGCACTACACATGCAGTGGTCTGGGCCTGGTTGCCCTCCCATGGGACGACGCGTCCCACACTCCTGCAGCCCAGCAAAAGAGCCTGTTGCAAAACGTCTTCTATGGTGTGAGCGATACCATTTCGACTATCATCAGTGACAGAAAACGCTCCCAGAGAACGGCCGGGGCGGAAGTCGAACAGGTGAGACCAGTCAGTGACGCATCTTGGCTCAGGAGCCACCATCGATAACAGCAAACCACTCTACCTCTGTCTGATTAGTGTGCATGGCTTGATCCGGGGCGATGATCTGGAACTTGGGCCGTGATGCCGATACCTGGCGGTCAGACCAAATATGTGGTTGAACTGGCCAAGGCGCTGGCCAATCAAACCTGCTGTCGGCAGGGTCGACCTGCTCACACGCCTGGTCGACGATCCAGACGTGCACCAGGATTATGCGCAACCACTGGAGGATCTGGGCAACGGCGCACGCATCGTTC
>AASF01000310.1 GCA_000168735.1 Candidatus Endoriftia persephone str. Hot96_1+Hot96_2
CAGAGTAGCGTCCCAACAAGCCACCACACCTCATCCCGAGGTCAGCCCCCGCGAGCGCTACGAGATGATCGCCACCATGGCCTACTACCGGGCCGAGAATCGCAACTTCGAAGCGGGCCACGAGATGGATGACTGGATCGAGTGCGAGCACATCGTCGACCAGATGCTGGCGCCGAAATAGTCCCGAGCAAAACAAGTTACGCACAATCTGAAAGGGGCAAACAGGCCCCTTTGTCACCCACCTCCCGCATAGATTTCTCTCAAACATCCTCTCGTCAAGGCGAGAGAGGGTATGATCCACCATACACATTCCAGACTGCCCACAAACACCGGAATCGATGGATAAAATACAGAGCAGCTCCGCACCACAAACCAGGCCAAAAAAGGCAAAACACACACCCATGATGCAGCAATACTTACGCATGAGAGGGTGAATTCCCCGGCATGTTGCTGTTCTACCGCATGGGGGACTTCTACGAACTCTTCTTCGACGATGCGGAGCGCGCCGCGCAACTGCTCGACATCACCCTCACCAGACGCGGCCAGTCCGCCGGCAAACCGATCCCGATGGCCGGGGTGCCCTACCACGCGGCGGAGAACTATCTGGCGAAGCTAGTGCGGCTTGGAGAATCGGTAGCAATCTGCGAGCAGATCGGCGACCCGGCGGCCAGCAAGGGGCCGGTTGAGCGCA
>AASF01000309.1 GCA_000168735.1 Candidatus Endoriftia persephone str. Hot96_1+Hot96_2
CGCCTTGATCCACTAGCGGACAGACATCTGCCATCGAACAAACTACCGAAGGTTCATATTTCATTTGTTTTTTAATGACTTTCTATTTTCGTCTAAATCTAATAAAACTTTGTTTTTCAAACGACAATCACGTATAATTGATAATATATATTTTTTTCCTATTCGTATGATTATTTGAAAAATATACAGATATTTATGTATGGTCTAACTTAGAAAAGATACATTACTTTGGAATCTATTGAACAGGAACAACTGCGAAGGAAGTTGAATCCAAAACTGAATCTGTTGGAACTTCGCAACCAAGTACACGCGAGGAAACCACGACATATGTTGAAAGTACAAGTGAAGGTAAATTTAATATTTCAAAATTACTATTCCAAGAATAGTGGGACAGACATTTTTTTTCTATATTACCTGATGCTATATTAGATTGACGAAACTTTAGCTATGCGAAATGTAATTATTGTGTTCCATGTCTTGTATGCATTTATATAGGAATGTTGTTTTTGTAATCCAGCGATCCAATTAATATATAATTCGTAGGTGTCACCACTTCCTCGGTAGAGACGTCGGTTTCCACTGAAGGTGTGTCTTCCGCACGTACAACAGAGACTGTTGCAATAGGTAATGCAAATATATTCTAACCAATACTTTGAAATGATGTGATCAGCGATCTCATTAGATGTCTTCATGGAGATGAATTCCACATCAATTATTACGAAAAAAACTAAAATTCTATATCGACAAAACATTATGGGTATTTTTGATATCGGAATAATTGCATCCAAATTTCCTCATGTTTTGGTATTGATCTAATATGGACATTATCGTACACAGTTAATATGTTTTGACATTTGGATTGATACTTTCATGTTATTAACGACATTTGTTTAGAGGTGTATGTAAGTGGTAGAACGATTAACGTAGGACACGTTATATTGCAAGACATTAACAATTTATGTGTGATATTTAATACGTTTTGCAGAAACTGGCACCACTTTGGGTCACACCACTGGGGCAACTGAAACGGAGACAGAATCACTGACCACCGGAACAATCGTCGG
>AASF01000308.1 GCA_000168735.1 Candidatus Endoriftia persephone str. Hot96_1+Hot96_2
TTAATTCCGTCGCCTCTCCGCCCATAGCCGCGATAAAGATCCCGCTTCCTCGGCCGACCCGTAGTGGTGGAAACCAATAACCATACTGACTGGTGACCTTCATCCATGTCCGATGCGCTCAACAGTTGGCTCACCCGACTCGCCAACAAACCTCTGCCCGCACTGCAACGCACCCTGACACGGGTCCGCGATCTGCTGAATAAGCCAAACGCAAGCCACAGCACCTTTGCTTGCTTGTGGTGGCAGTACGACCCGGGCTTCAGCCTCTACCTGTTCCAGCAACTCAACCGGCAACCCAACAGACCCAGAGAACCGATCTGCAACATCCATAACGCCCTGCCGCTGATCGGCATGGGCCTGCTGGAGCGGGCTGTGATCGAGCTCACTCCGCTCGAATCACAACTCAAAGGCCCGGCAAGACGCGGATTGCTCGGCTTGTTACAGCCGCGCTGCCCATGCGGCGATCTATGCCGAGAGCATCGCACAGCGCCAGGGACAGAGACACCCCAAGGATTTTGCCACCGGCGCCCTGCTCCACGAGCTCGCCGAGATGTCACTCTGGTTGGCAGCCCCGGAGCAACTCAG
>AASF01000307.1 GCA_000168735.1 Candidatus Endoriftia persephone str. Hot96_1+Hot96_2
GATCACCACCGTGCCGGTGCGCGAGTTGATGATGACCCGAGCCGGTGCCGTACCGGGCTGCACCTCGAGCTGCTCCAGACATGGCGATGAAGCTCACCTTCTGCGCTGGATCGATGGGGGCACTGACACGGATCGAGGTGGAGTCCACCGGCTTGGCAGTGCCCGGGCCAAGGGTCAGGTTGACCGACTCAGCCAACCGCATCGCGGTGGTGAAGTCGCCATCGTGCAGGTTGAGGGTGACATAGCGCCCAGTGTTGAACTTGTTCGGCACTTCACGCTCCACCGTGGCGCCATTCGGGATACGCCCGGCACTAGGGATGTTGACGGTGATCCTGGAGCCGTCCTGGCCCTCAGCACTGAGCCCGCCCACCACCAGGTTGCCCTGGGCCATGGCGTAGTTGTTACCGTCGGCGCCCTTCAACGGAGTCATCAACAGGGTGCCGCCACGCAGACTCTTGGCATTGCCCAGAGAGGAGACGGTGACATTGATACGCTGCCCCAACTTGCTAAAGGGTGGCAGCTCACCATGCACGATCACCGCCGCGACATTCTTCGGCTTGATCTTGGTGCCGGCGGGTATCTGCACGCCGAACTGGTGCAACATATTGCGC
>AASF01000306.1 GCA_000168735.1 Candidatus Endoriftia persephone str. Hot96_1+Hot96_2
TCATCGAGCGCGGCAGTCGTGGTTGAGGCGGAGCTGGTGCGCGCCTGGCTGAGCCGTAGGCAGCAACATTGAGCCGCGGCGCTATATTCTGCAGGCGCTAACCGATCTGACTGCTGAGTTTGGCGAGCTGGTGATCTCCCCTATCTATGAGAGCGAGGCGGTGGGGTTCGAGGGAGATAACTTTCACAACCTGGTGGTGGGGATCGCTACCCGCCCTGTCGCTGCAAGAGCTGGTGCTGAAGCTGCGCTGGATCGAAGAAAAAAATGGCAGACAGCGTGAGTCTGACAAGTTTGCCCCGCGCACCCTCGATGTCGACTTGTTGACCTACGGCGATGTGGTGGTGGATGAGCCCGGCCTGCAACTGCCGCGTGATGAGATTACTCGCTACGCCTTTGTGCTGTTGCCGTTGTCTGAAGTGGCTGGTGATGAGATCCATCCCGTAACAGGGCAGAGCTATCGGGAGCTTTGGCGGGCGTTCAACGCCCCTGAACAGCGTCTGTGGCGGGCTGACTGAACAAACCCACGTGCCTCGCTTGTGAAACGGCGAGTGCTCGGAGTAAGGGCAGGGAGCGGTCAGTCTGCAGAGGGCTCACGGAAAAACCCCCACTCCCATTCCATGGAAGTGGGGCTGTCGCCTGCTT
>AASF01000305.1 GCA_000168735.1 Candidatus Endoriftia persephone str. Hot96_1+Hot96_2
CTGATCACCGAGAAAATCCGCGGCGCCGGCGGCCAGCCGCTGAACAAGAACGGAGAACTCTTCGTCTTCCCGCGCGAGCCCCGCGACGTGGAGAGCGCTGCCATCATTCGAGAGTGCAGCAGCGAACGCAACAACGGCGTCGACACCGCCGCCGGTCGCACCGGGGTGTGGCTGGACTCACCGATCATCGACATGATCCACGGCGAAGGCTACACCCGGCACCAGTTCCCCGGCATGTGCCGGGCGTTCGACCGTTACGGCATCGACATCACCAAGCAGCCGATGCTGATCTACCCCTCGCTGCACTATCAGAACGGCGGCGTCGAGATCAACGAGCGTTGCGAGACCAATATTCCGGGCCTGTTCGTCGCCGGAGAGGCCTCAGGCGGCGTCCACGGCCGCAACCGTCTGATGGGCAATTCGGTGCTCGACTACAACGTCTTTGGTCGCCGCGTCGGCAGGCAGGCCAGTGAATACGCCAAGTCGGCGAAGCTCGGCAAGCTCAGCCTGGATCATGTGACAGCCTATGCCGGGGAGATGATGGAACAAGGCATCGACAGCGATCTGATTTCGCCGGTGATTCTGCCCTCTTATACCCCCGAGGACGTCAGGCTCCAGCAGCTAGCCCGCCTCGGCAATATCCCGGCACGTCACTCCATACTGCGCAGCCGTATCGGG
>AASF01000304.1 GCA_000168735.1 Candidatus Endoriftia persephone str. Hot96_1+Hot96_2
GATCAGGGCGAGGTCCCGATTAATCGGATTATCCTCCGCCAGCAGCACCCGGACCCCTTCAAACCTCTGCGGTTTATACTGCGGCTCCTCCTCTTGATGCCTCCAGCTCTTTTCTGGTGCGATCTCAACCTCCGGATCGAGCATCCGCTGCATGGTATTAAACAAGGTCTGGGTACGCACCGGCTTGTTGAGCAGTTCACAATCCCCCCGGCTCACCGCCTCCCGTACCTGGCTGCTCGGCTCAATACCCACCAGCAGCAGACGGTTGGGCAGCTGATCGCCAAACTCATGCTGGATCTGATGAATAAGATTGAGCCCTACGCTGCCATCCAGCCCCTTGTTGATC
>AASF01000303.1 GCA_000168735.1 Candidatus Endoriftia persephone str. Hot96_1+Hot96_2
GGTCTGGGTTCTGAGCGGTTTCACTACCCGCACCCGATCCACTACCCAGATCAGGCTTGGCTTCCAGTAGATCGACTTGATGATGCCCTTGATGGCCTCATAGGTGGGCAGGTGATAGGAGCACTTCTCTCCCCCAACCCGAGTGATGGGATCGGTAAATAGCGCATAACGGCCATGAACCTTGAAACTGATCTTGTTATCCAAGTTGATCCTCCTTAAACATTCAAAAATCCGAGTACTGCAACCTCTTCGGTTGCCACCCCAAATGCTTCGCTGTAATACCGCTCGTCCAGATAGAAGATCCCTTCACCTGGCTGTATCTCATGAATGGCCTCCTGCTCCCTCAGTTTCTGTAAAACATTGGGAAAGAGGTTGACACTATATTTCTGTGCCGCTTTCAACAGTCGATAATACTCTCTGGGGTCGTATTCGATTGAGACACCGCACAAAGCAGCGATAAGCAGTTCCCCTTCACCATAGGGGACAATGATCGCTTCTGTCGGGGCATCAATGGCCTTGAAAGCCTTACCCGCTGTCATGAAGGATTGATTTAACCTTATTAATCGCCCACCCATACTGTTATTTTTATTGTCAGCCAACAGGTTAAGCAGACTTTCCTGTTGCCCCGCTTGCCTGGATGTCAGCGGATAGGACATTACCTTGTCACGACTGAAGAAGTAGTAGTAAAAATATTGGCTCATCACCGGCGGGGTGAGCAGCTCATCGTTACTGAATTCATTAAATATCCTCAGTGC
>AASF01000302.1 GCA_000168735.1 Candidatus Endoriftia persephone str. Hot96_1+Hot96_2
CACTGATTCCGGCAGTCCTGCCTGTTTGGCGCTCAGATAGAGTGAGTCCTGGATGGTGGCGCTGCGATGGGTGGTGCGGCGCTCCACCTGTTTGGTATCTGTGCGGGCGCTGAAGCTGTCACCTTCAATTTCGATAATCAGGCTGTTGATGCGGTCGTGATCGAGGATCAGCGAGCGGAATGCGTTGCTGCTGTCGCGGCCGATTCGCAGGGTCTCTCCCGGCTTGATGTGGGTGAGTTGCTTGGCGGTTTTTGATGAGTTGACGATACGGTGCAGCAGGGTCGGACTGAGCGCCTGTTCGGAAAAGATGCTTGAGAGGGTATCGCCGGAACGGATGGTGTGGTTGCTCCAGCTGAGACTCTCCCGATCCAGTGCAGGTGCTTGAGTGACGATGCTCTTGGTACGGGTGGTTGTGCTGGGCTGTGCGGCGGGTTGCTCGCTCCGCCTGGGCTTGGCGGTGGGAGGTGGTGCTGGCAGGGTGGTCGAGCTGCTTTCATCCCCCAGGTCGGGCAGCTTAAGCGGCAGAGTGATCTGCCTGCTGGGTTTCTTCTGGATATTGCTGTCGGGCTGTGGTGCGCTGGGCGCTGGCGCTGGCGCTGGCGCTGGCGCTGGCTGGCCCCCGCTAACTTGCCAGAGTAGAAGGCCGACGCCTGCGGCAATCAGGATTGCGCC
>AASF01000301.1 GCA_000168735.1 Candidatus Endoriftia persephone str. Hot96_1+Hot96_2
TTAAACGAATCGCCCTGATCACCGCCTGAAACAGGTATTGAGCGCCGAGCACCTTGCCGATCTTTGCCGCGGAGGGTTTGGCGATGCGCCCGGTGGCCCCCAGATCCTGCTCCTTCAGGGGCCTTGTCCAGCACCTTGCGCTCCACTAGGCGAAAACGCTTGGTCTTGTGCATGGTGTCCATCAGCATCGCCTCGATGCCCTGGACCGGAACGCCGCCGCTACTGGTGGCTGTATTATAAGTGTAGGTGCCGCCAGGGCCGCTGACGCTGACTGTCTGGCTGGAAGAGTTGTTCTCCACCGGTAGCACGCCGATACGGGTCTTCTTGCCGCTGTATCTGCCCCACTCCAGGTTGACTAGGTATTTAACGTCGATATCGCCGATATATTCGGGCAGCGGTCGCTTGGCGCCGCCTTCCTTTTCGATGGAATAGGCCACATAGTCCGCCTGCGCCAGTGAGGCCAGTCCTAGGGCCAGTGTGGCGGTGAGCAGGCGTAGTCTGTGTTTGAGTTTCAGCATCTGCTGGCTTCCTCCGGTAAATGGGGGCGAGGTGACAATCCTTTGCCATTATGAATTATAAGACCAAATCGGCACTCTGAATTGAAGTATCTGATGATAGATCGGTTGCGTTATCTGAATATGCTTACTTATTTCGATTGCAGCCGTTTTTTCAAAAGCTGGAGCTCCCTGTGCTTGGGGACCGCCCGCAGGCCCTGATTGAGCATGGTTTGTGCT
>AASF01000300.1 GCA_000168735.1 Candidatus Endoriftia persephone str. Hot96_1+Hot96_2
GCTTACTATGCTGGCGGCATACTTGAAGTCTGCTTCAGTGGGAACCTGCCCCGTACAAATGTACTGGGCAGGTCAGCAGCGGGAGATGGTTTGCATCCGCCTCGATCGTGTTTCCGCCTATTTGAATTCTCTCAACCCAGTCAGACAACGAACCATCAGGTTCGAAAATTACAATACTTTCAGTTTCGTCTGTTTTACGTTTAACATTAATTTCTTCCCTGTTCTTACGGTTCACCTAACGACTCGCTTCACCGGCAAAGTAAAGTGAAGGAGCAAAGCGACGTAGCTTTATTTTGTCCGAGCGCAAGCGTTTATTAGCTGATAACTTGAGCCCCTGTACTTATAATTCGTTTATAATACCCCTCAACGTTGCCATGCAAGATTCATAGTTATTCTTAATGTTTCTTCTTTCAATATCTGCCCGTAATGTTTGAATATCGGCTTCAATTAACTCAATTCGCAATTTAGTTTGCGGCGACGCCTTGTCTTTGGCCTTTGCTAGGCTCTTTTTCGCCTGGTTGAGATATAAAATTTCATCATTATCTTTCCACGCCTCATGACTTTGTTTTACCTGCTCCTTTAATAGATTTATTTTTGTATTTAAATCGTTAATTTCTTTCTGTATCGGCTTTTTAGCGACCTGATCGGCCTTATCCAAGTATTTAAGCACGCTAT
>AASF01000299.1 GCA_000168735.1 Candidatus Endoriftia persephone str. Hot96_1+Hot96_2
AACGAATTCGCCCTTGATCCCCATCATCTTGGAGACCTCGTTGCGCAAGGCATCAATGTGGCCGCCCTTCTTGCCGATAACAAGGCCGGGCCGTGCCGTATGCACAGTGATATGTGCATTTTTTGCAGGGCGGTCGATCTGAATCCGGCTTACGGATGCCTGATAGAGGCGCTTCTTCAGAAAATCCCGGACACTGAGATCATTGTTCAGCAGATCAGCATAGTGCTTGGAATCTGCGTACCATTTCGACGTCCAGTCTTTTACGATACCCAGTCGGATACCGGTTGGATGTACTTTCTGACCCATATCGGCCTCTCTTGCCTGTTACTTGTCTGCGACAGTCACATTGATGTGACTGGTCCGCTTGAGGATACGGGCTGCGCGCCCCTTTGACACGAGCACGGATTCGCTTCATAGTTCGGCCCCTCGTCAACGCTGATCGCTGAGACCTTAAGCTCATCGATATCCGCACCTTCGTCGTGCTCTGCATTGGCAATCGCCGACTCAAGAACCTTCTTTACCA
>AASF01000298.1 GCA_000168735.1 Candidatus Endoriftia persephone str. Hot96_1+Hot96_2
GCTTTTGGCTTATATGGAGTCCACAAATGCTGTTATCTACGCTGTACCCCGGCCCATTTGAGGTATTTGTCAATTTTGTTTTTAAACAAATTCACACTGTTTGCTCCAACACAAGCAGCAGGTAATTTGTTCCATTCGTTTATAGTCCTTTGTGAAAATGAATATTTTCTTACATCTAATCTACATTGATCTTTCACTAATGCTACTTCATGTCCTCTAGTCCTACTGTCGTTCTTGATTGAGAAAAAGGTATTTCTGTCAACCTTTTCTTAACCATTTAGTATCTTGAATACTTCTATCTGATCCCCTCGTAATCTCCTGGTCTCCAGTGTTGTCAATCTGCATTCTTTTAAGCGGTCTTCGTAACTGTGGTCTCTCAGTCCTATAATCATTTTAGTTGCTCTACTTTGCACTCTTTCTAGTATATCTATGTCCTTTTTGTGATAAGGCATACACGCTTGTACACAGCTTTCTAAATGAGGCCTCACTATTGTTTTATACAATGGGATTATTAGTTCTTTTTCTTTATACGTTATAGTTTTCCTAATTAAGCCAAGCATTTGATTTCCCTTTGTAGCTGCAATTGGGCATTGCTCTGAAACCTTCATATCCGCACTAATAATTACTCCTAAATGCTTTTCTGTTGAGGTAGTACTAAGAACTCTACCACCCATTGTATAATGTACATCTTCATTCCCATGGCCTGTGTGAAGACATTTACATTTACCAAAATTAAATAACATCTGCCATTTTTCAGACCATTTGATTAACTTGTCTAGATCGTCCTGTAAATGCTCATAAACTCCATCTTGCTTAATTTTCCTGAACAATTTTGTATCATCTGCAAATTTCAGCACCTTGCTTGAGATGTCGTCATCCAAATCATTAATATATATATTAAGATAGCAAGGGCCCCCAAACTGATCCTTGTGTACCNCACTCTGGACAGATTTCC
>AASF01000297.1 GCA_000168735.1 Candidatus Endoriftia persephone str. Hot96_1+Hot96_2
TTGTCATCAATGATGGCGTCGAGCTCACTATTGACCCAAAACGAGCAAATCTGACACCGGAAGAGGTTCGGGAACTCGCTACAGGGGTGATGGACCTTTACGAAAAAATCTGCTCAGGAAAGGAGTAATCATAATGACAATCGCCACCGCCGCTGTACTCGAACCCATAGGTGAGGCTCGCATCGCCCTTGAATCTGTCGATGTTCAGGCAAATTTGCGCGGCTTGTTTGCAGATGTTGTTGTGACCCATGTCTATAGGAATCTGGAGAACGTCAATATCGAGGCGGTCTACACTTTTCCTCTTCCGTTGGATGCTGTGTTATTGGATCTCTCCCTGGAACTCAACGGAAAAAAGCTGCGAGGCGTGGTGCAACCCAAGGGAGAGGCAGAGGAACGCTACGAGGATGCTATCGACAAGGGCGATTCAGTTGTAGTAGTCGCGACCTGATCTGACAGTTACCGGTTCCGATGGCGTGACTGTCAGGTCAAATTCAGCCTACGAACTTTGCCTGCCAGATTTGTTTTCCGTCTTCCAGCGTGGCCAATGGTGTGCGGCCACAGCACATCTGTCCCTGATGTGTCCGCTGCTCATTGTAGTACAGTAGCCACTCGTCGAGATTCTGTTGTAGGCTTTCTAGATCAGCGTACAGATTTTTCCTGAATGTCAG
>AASF01000296.1 GCA_000168735.1 Candidatus Endoriftia persephone str. Hot96_1+Hot96_2
GTTTGGGAGATGCTGGCGCCGGTGGAGCCGGTGGATGAGTGAAGCGCTCCTACTTGCGCCGGCGGGCATCCGTTGGGATAATCGCGCGTTTTCGCGCTGACACGCACCGAGCGGTCCTGTGCCGAAATAACCCGAGGTTTCATCGGTTGTTGCTGACCGTCCACTGGACGATGATGCAGGCGCATCATCTTTGCCCGATTACAACCCCCACGCCCGTCGCCTGGCAGGATCTCTTACATGGCTGAAAATATTAGCACCGCTTCGTCTCAAATCGCCGACGTTCAGAGCAGCGCCGACACCCGCCAGATCGCCATCAACAAGGTGGGCATCAAGGACATCCGCCATCCGGTACGTATCAAGGACCGCAGCGAGGGCGAGCAGCACACCATCGCCAACTTCAACATGTATGTTGACCTGCCCCACAATTTTAAGGGCACCCACATGTCGCGCTTCGTGGAGATCCTCAACAGCCACGACTACGAGATCACGGTGGAGTCGTTCAAAGATATGCTGACGGAGATGGCAGAGCGGCTGGAGGCGGAGTCGGGCCACATCGAGATGAACTTCCCCTTCTTCATCAACAAAACTGCGCCGATATCCAAGGTGCAGAGTCTGCTCGACTATGATGTCACCCTGATTCG
>AASF01000295.1 GCA_000168735.1 Candidatus Endoriftia persephone str. Hot96_1+Hot96_2
AATCGCCCTGATCCAAACAACAGTTTGACCATGCGTGTATAGTCAAACCCTGCTTTTGAGGCACCAAACGATTTACCAGCCGCTACTTCTACTGGTGTCCATAGATCCCCAGTGTTTCCCCGGCGGCTGTCCGATTCTTCCTTAGCGATACGTGGTCCGGTACTTGTTGTTCTGATCGCCATAATCTGATCGTTATTAGCAACAAGTCTTATGCGCCGGCAGATTTCAATGAAGAATGGGTCGAGGGCAGCATAGGAATAGGCACTTTTTCCATCCCATGGAGCTAGCCATAATAAACCGACGCCTTCGTGTTCAACGTATCCAAAATCATTTACCAGAGAGGCACGTTCAGAGAGTGCAATACGCACATCTCTCGACCAGCGGCGACTAGGCCCACTAGCCGGATCTACGCCAAGGCCTGGGCGACTTGAAGATCCTTTGTTCATGCGAGCTACGCCATAGTTTTTTGGGCCTGGATATGGTGCAGCGGTTTGCAGGCTTAACAGCGCGAATATCCAGTCATCTGGAAGGGCCAATCGGATGCGTTCTTGCTTCAGGTCGTGATTCTTGGACGTGACCAGAATATCCAGGCTGTCGGGTGTAGGCTTGTCGCTGACCCAATCTTCTATCTTCCCTTCCAGCACTGGCGCCTGCATAAACGCAGGCTTGTCATGTGGTGCAACCAGGCACCAAGCCTCACCATCCGGGTAGTCTGGT
>AASF01000294.1 GCA_000168735.1 Candidatus Endoriftia persephone str. Hot96_1+Hot96_2
GATCCAGTATGCCGAGCGTGCACAGGAGGCCGTGCTCAAGGCGGGTGCAGTATCAGTTGCCATCATTGAGCCGCCCGCGGACAAACCTGAAAAATGGGATGCGGCCGATGCGGCCGCCGAGAATATGGATGTTGCCGCATTCCTTAAATCTGCCCCGAGACGTGAAAAGCAGGGGGTGCCAGGCATCCCTGTGTTCAGTCTGGGGCAACTGCTGGCGGACACATCCCCCATGCCGGACGATCTGATTGCACCACGGTTGCTGACACCGGGCGGCATGATCGTCTTTGGCGGCGCGCCCAAGGTGGGCAAGAGTGATTTTCTGCTCACGATGCTCACCCACATGGCGGCAGGCGAGCCTTTCCTGGAACTCATGCCACCTAGGCCTTTGCGCATCTTTTATCTGCAGGCGGAGGTGCAATACCACTACCTGCGCGAACGCTTTCAGGCGATGAACCTGCCGAAGGCGGTTATCCGCAAGGCGGCGGGCAACCTCAAGGTCACGCCACAGCTCAAGCTGGTGCTCAACGACGATGGCATGGCCGTAGTGTTGACTGCCATGCGGGAGGCATTCACTGAGCCACCACTAGATGTTCTGGTCATCGACCCGATCCGAAACGTCTTCGATGGCGGGCCGGAGGGAGCAAGCGAGAACGACA
>AASF01000293.1 GCA_000168735.1 Candidatus Endoriftia persephone str. Hot96_1+Hot96_2
GCTTCCGTCTCAAGGAAAAACGCAAGGCGGGCTTGCTTACTCAGGCGACAACACAATCCGGAGAATGAGGAATCCGAGGCCGCATAAGTCGGACCTCAGTGAAGAAACGACTGATGAAAAGTGGACATCTCAAATCGGTGAAATGGGGACAGTACGTATCAGCGTTGACACCCGAAAAACAGTTGCGCTCAAAAGTAGAATTTTCTCAGTAAACTGAGCGGAGCACAGCATGAGTAGCGCTGCCTTCTACAAATGGCGTTCGAAGTACGGTGGTATGGATGCCTCTATGATGTCCCGATTGAAAGCACTGGAAGAGAAGAACCGGCGTTTGAAGAAGATGTATACCGAGGAACGGCTCAAGGCGGAGATTGTCCAGGAAGTACTGGCAAAAAAGTGGTGAATCCATCTCGTCGGCGCGAGATGGCAAAGACCGTCATGACGGAACGCTCGATCAATGTGCGTCTGGTATCCACCGCCTTCACGATCAGCAAGACATGCTACCGTTATCAACCGAAGCTGTCCGATGAGAACGCCGAGATTGCGAATTGCTGATACGTCTTACTTATAATCAGCGCAATTGGGGTTTTAGTTTGTGTTTCCTGTATCTACGGATCAAGCCAAAGAAGCGAATCGTGCGTGAGAAACCGGAACCACTGGCGGTACCAACAATGATCAACACTGTTTGGTCGATGGATTTCATCCACGACCAGCTCACGGACGGTCGAAGC
>AASF01000292.1 GCA_000168735.1 Candidatus Endoriftia persephone str. Hot96_1+Hot96_2
CATTAAATACGTAATTCTGATGTGTGACTACGTTTCCTTTGAGATACCAGAGTGGGTCCAGTGTGCAGTTTATAATAAAAACGCAATATAAGATTAGCCCTATTATTGTTGACAGAAATAACATGTATTGTTTAGAAGCCAGGGTTAACATGTTTAATCCTCAAAACTGAAAATATAGGAACTCGGAAACCTGAGAAAGACTTAGTAGAGAAGAAGCGCCCAAAATGGCAATCCATACAGACCATGCCACATTTGGCCTCCAATAAAATTTTCGATTCAATGATTGCAATAAAACAGGCTTGTCTGTGCGCCAGGAATATCCGTATGCTGGCCGATATTTTGCGAATAATTGCTGCGTGTAGGGTATACACCAGACAATTGCCGTAAGGGCAAAGAACATCAATATTACCTTGATATCGCTCGCTGAAATCGATGGCCCATTAAATTGAAACCCCATAAAAACCAGGAGGTCTCCAATAAATCCAAGATTCTCACTTGGCGTGTGAGGAAGATTGGTGAACCCTTTTAGGATTTGCATTGCGCCATCAAACGATTCTGCGCGAAAAAATATCCAAGCAAACATCACAAGAAATAGCGTGACAATACGCGAGATAGCAACAGACCACCACTTATTGATACGTCGCTTCCCAAATTTTCTGCCATCCATGATTGATGA
>AASF01000291.1 GCA_000168735.1 Candidatus Endoriftia persephone str. Hot96_1+Hot96_2
CCTTAGCTTCTTCCACTCAGCTTCAATAAATGAGTCTGCTGCATAATCCTTTTTGCTTACCGGGTACAATAGCCTTGAGGGGGAAAAATTATTCCCACATCTTGTGCAGCCATTTTGTCGCCACCCCATGGTTTTGCAGTCATAACATACGCCCACGGCGACATTACCGTGCAGGTAGGCCATTTGGGGCATTCTTTCATAATCTACGACATTCATGTTTCGAGCGAAGGCCTGGGCCAAGAATGGATC
>AASF01000290.1 GCA_000168735.1 Candidatus Endoriftia persephone str. Hot96_1+Hot96_2
GATCACCGCCCGGTCGTGATCCTGCAGCGCACCGGCCACAATCTCCGAGGCAGAGGCGGAACCGGCGTTGACCAGCACCACGATCGGTGCGCCGTTGAGCACATCGTCCGGGGCCGCCTCAAAGCGCAGCGCCGAGTCATTGATGCGACCCTGTGTATAGACGATCAGCCCCTCTTCGAGAAACGCGTCACTCACTGAGACTGCCGCGTTGAGCACCCCACCAGGGTTGTTGCGCAGATCGAGCACCAGCCCTTTCAGTGGTCCGCCCACCTTGCTCTTCATCTTCTCGATCGCCTTCAGCAGGTCATCCGTGGTGTGGGACTGAAACTGGGAGATCCGCACATAGCCGAAGGCATCTTCCAGCAGCCGGCTCTTGACACTGGTGACCTTGATGATATCGCGCACCACCTCAATCTTGAGCGGCTGCTCCTGGCCTTCACGTACAATGGTCAGGATGATCTTGGTACCGGGCTTACCACGCATCAGCTTGACTGCGTCGTTCAGGCTCATGCCCTTTACCGGGGTCTCGTCGAGACGCACGATCAGATCGCCGGCGCGCACCCCGGCACGCTGTGCTGGGGTGTCATCGATCGGTGAGACCACCTTGACGAAGCCATCCTCCATGCCAACCTCGAATGCC
>AASF01000289.1 GCA_000168735.1 Candidatus Endoriftia persephone str. Hot96_1+Hot96_2
GATCAACGAGCTCTCTGACCTGGTTAACATCACCACGGTTGAGCAGTCGGATGGTGCGATGAATGTCTTTATTGGTCGCGGCCAGGTGTTGGTGGTGGGCAATGTGGCGTCGGATATCTCCACTGTTAGTTCCCCCGCCGATGCCTCGCAGCGGGATGTGATCTTCTCCAACGACTTCGGTGACACCAATATCAGCAGCGAACTGGATGGGGGCGAGCTGGGTGGGCTGCTGAGTTTTCGTCGTGAGATGCTCGACACCACCCGTAACCAGCTGGGCCTGGTGGCGCTCGGCATCTCGATGCAAATGAACCAGCAGCATCAGCTTGGCATCGACTTGGATGGCGACGTGGGCGGCGCGATTTTCTCCACGCCGGAGATCCAGGTGTTGGGTAACGCGAATAACAGTGGCGGTGCGGTGACTGCCAGCTACGGCACACTCTCTGATCTGACCGCGAGCGACTATAAGCTCGAATATGATGGTGGCAACAGCTACACTTTGCGGCGGCTCTCCGATAACACCACTACCAGCATCGATACCGGCGGAGCCTCTCCGTTTACCACCGCCGAGATCGATGGCTTCAGCCTGACCATCGACTCCAGTGGGGTGGCGCAGGGTGACTCCTTCCTGATTCGTCCCAGCCGCGGCGCGGCGGACAGCATGCAGCTGCTGATCGACGATGTGCGTGGCTTCGCCGCCGCTGGTCGTCTGCAGTCGGCGGTTGCCATCGACGCCAGTGGCAACCCGGTCAACAGTGGCACGGCAGTGATC
>AASF01000288.1 GCA_000168735.1 Candidatus Endoriftia persephone str. Hot96_1+Hot96_2
CAATTCGCCCTGATCAACTCTGCAGGTGCAACTGGCTTCACCAGATAATCAGTGGCTCCCTGCCTCATCCCCCAGCTTTTATCTGTCTCCTGATCCTTGGTCGTTACCATGATGACAGGAATCGCTGAAGTGCTCTGATCTTTACTTAATTGTCGTGTTGCCTGAAAACCATTCAGAACCGGCATTACCACATCCATCAAGATCAAGGAAGGACGGATACGCTTGGCCATCGCAACGCCTTCCTGACCATCATTCGCCACTTCAGTGCGGTAACCGTGCTTCTCGAGGATCTTCTTCAAAACATGGACTTCGGTAGGAGAATCGTCAACGATCAGAACCGTCACCCCACCCGAAGATACTGCTTCGCGGTTCACATCCGAGCTCTCGTCTGTCCCTTTGCGAAAAAATCTCTTAATCATGGGTCTTGTGCGCCAGATAGTCATCAACAAACAAACCGCACGAGATGCGGCATAATCACCTACTTCTCACCTACCCCTGCCAAAAACATCCAAGCAATCAAGCCGCTTTATTTGCATAGCGCCTAATGGCACCCAGCAACTCATCTTTGGTAAACGGCTTTGTCAAATACTGCTCAGAACCGACGATGCGTCCTCGCGCCCGGTCAAACAACCCATCCTTACTCGACAGCATGATGACCGGGATATTCTTATATACTTCGTTATGTTTGAT
>AASF01000287.1 GCA_000168735.1 Candidatus Endoriftia persephone str. Hot96_1+Hot96_2
GATCAGCGTGCACAGCTGTTTGAGGGTGAGGCCCAGCGAGTCTCCAGACTGCTGCGCAGCGAGACTGCACAAAACCTGATCCGCGTCTTCTTCCTGCAGGAGCGGCTCAAATCCCTTGGCAGCGACAGCGGTTTCAAGCCGCAGCATCTGCATGTGATCGGTGGCGGAGTCATGGGTGGGGATATTGCCGCCTGGTGTGCTCTCAAGGGGCTCAGGGTCTCACTGCAGGATCGGGAGGCGAAGTATCTCAGCCGGGCATTGGCCAGCGCCCACCAACTCTTCAGCAAGAGGCTCAAATCCCGGCGCGAGGTGCAGGCAGCGATGGATCGGCTGATGCCAGACCCCAAAGGCAATGGCATCGCCCACGCCGATGTAATCATTGAGGCGGTGTTCGAGGATGCTCGGGTGAAACAGTCGCTGTTCCGTAAACTAGAGGCCAGGGCGCGCCCCAATGCACTGCTCGCCAGCAACACTTCCAGCATCCCGCTGGAGATTATCGGCGTGGCGATGCGCCGTCCTGAACGGTTGATCGGACTGCACTTTTTCAATCCTGGTTGCGCGAATGCAACTGGTAGAGGTGGTGCATGGTGAGCAGACCACCGCTGAGCAGGTCAGCCGCGGCGCCAGTTTTGCCAGGCGCATCGGTAAG
>AASF01000286.1 GCA_000168735.1 Candidatus Endoriftia persephone str. Hot96_1+Hot96_2
AATTCAGCCCTTGATCACCACCGGCAACCTGTAGGTGCGGTTCCAGGCGCGCACCAGGTGATCGGAACTCGCCTTGGAGGCGGAATAGGGAGAACTCGGCGCGTAGGGGGTCTCTTCTGTAAAGAGATCGTTAGTCCCCTCCAGGTCACCGTAGACCTCATCGGTGGAGATATGGTGGAAGCGAAACCGCGCTTTGGCGGAGCCCTCCAGGCCAGACCAGTATCGGCGCGCCGCCTCCAGCATCACATAGCTGCCAGTGATGTTGGTCTGAATGAACTCCGCCGGACCGCTGATCGAGCGATCGACATGGGATTCGGCGGCGAGGTGCATCACCAGGTCCGGATGATGCTCACGGAACACCCGGTCGACCTCCGCCTGGTCGCAGATATCGACCCGTTCGAAGGCGTAGCGTTCACTACCATCCACCGTAGCCAGCGACTCCAGATTGCCCGCGTAGGTGAGCTTATCGAGATTGACCACATGGTGATCTGTCTCATTGATCAGGG
>AASF01000285.1 GCA_000168735.1 Candidatus Endoriftia persephone str. Hot96_1+Hot96_2
GATCAGGCCCGGACTGCGCAGTTCACAAATGTTCACAGGGTTCTGTTTGGGTGGGCGTGGGTGATGTCGTATGCTCAATCCCATCGTCAGGCTAGGGGGCGGTATGGTCTATTTTTTGATTGTGGGGTTGATGGCTGGCTGGTTGGCCGGTCTGATCCTGAAGGGGCGTGGATTCGGGCTGATCGGCAATCTGTTGTTGGGCGTTGTTGGTGCCTTTCTCGGTGGTCTTATGTTCCAGTTTCTGGGGCTGTCGAGTGACGGTTTCATCGGCTCGTTGATTACCGCCATGGTGGGGGCGATTGTGATATTGGTAGTCGCTGGCAGGTTGAAACGGGGGTGATGATGGCGGACCAGGGCGGCCCAATCGGCAGAACGGATGTGTTGCGCATCGCCTGCCTGGAGGATGACCCGATGCAGTCCACACTGTTGCAGGAGTGGCTGCAAGGGGCGGGCTATGTCTGCCGTGCCTTTGCTGCTGCCGATGCCTTTATCCGGGAGTTGCGTCAGGAGTCCTATGACCTGCTGATCAAG
>AASF01000284.1 GCA_000168735.1 Candidatus Endoriftia persephone str. Hot96_1+Hot96_2
GATCACCGGGCTGGATGATCTGCCCAAGTCTATCCTCTTCTACCGCCAACAGTTGCAGTGGCTTGGGGGTATGGGGCTGATTGTGCTCGGCGTGGCAGTGCTGCCGATGTTGGGCATCGGTGGCATGCAGCTGTACCGTGCCGAGGCTCCTGGCCCGATGAAGGAGGAGAAGCTCACACCCCGGCTGGCAGATACTGCGCGCGCGCTCTGGACGATCTATCTGGGGCTGACCATCAGCTGTGCCATTGCCTACTGGCTGGCGGGCATGACCCCTTTTGATGCCATTGCCCATAGCTTCTCCACCGTCTCTACCGGCGGTTTCTCTACCCATGACGCCAGTCTGGGTTTCTATGCCAGTCCGGCGATCGAGGCGGTAGCCATTTTTTTCATGGTGTTGGCTGCGATCAATTTCGGGGTCCACTATTTTGCATGGCACAACCGAAACCTACGCCAATATCTGACGGACATCGAATCACGCAGCTTTCTGCTGTTTGTGTTGCTGATGGTATTGCTGGTCGGCCTGACACTCAGGCTAGAGGGCAATTATGAACAGCTCACATCCAGCTTGCGAGATGCCACTTTGAGGTG
>AASF01000283.1 GCA_000168735.1 Candidatus Endoriftia persephone str. Hot96_1+Hot96_2
GATCAGGCAGTAATTTGAACGAAAAATCCTGCGAAAGAGCATGCAGCAACCACCATTTGACAGCCGAATCAGCAAAACCTGCTATGCTATCGTATTCACTCCCAGCCGCCGGCGCAGTCGTTTCCCGGAAAACTGTGTTGAAATAAAGGAGAGCGCGAAGGCGGCATTGGAAGCCGCAGCACCTGAGCAACACCGCCACCCCGCGCACGTGATCGGCCCATCCCGCTCGTCCGAGGGTGTCCGGCTCTACTACCTGATC
>AASF01000282.1 GCA_000168735.1 Candidatus Endoriftia persephone str. Hot96_1+Hot96_2
GGCGGAATCGCCTGATCAGCATCCACTGCGGGTCGCGTGGCCTGGGCCATCAGATCGGTACCGAGTTCCTCAAGTTCATGGCCACCAAGGCCAAGGATCACGGCATCTGGCTGCCGGACCGCGAACTGGCCTGTGCGCCGATCGAGTCCAAACTCGGGCAGTCCTACCTTGGGGCCATGCGTGCCGGTATCAACTGCGCCCTGGCCAATCGCCAGATTCTCACCCATCTTACCCGCGAGGTATGCGACGACGTCCTGCCCGGCACCCAGCTGACGCTGCTTTATGATGTCTCACACAATACCTGTAAACGTGAGACCCACAGGATCGACGGTAAGGAAAAACAGCTGTTCGTACATCGCAAGGGCGCGACCCTGGCGCTCGGTCCCGGACACCCCGACCTGCCGGATGGTCTGCGCGAGGTTGGACAGCCGGTGATC
>AASF01000281.1 GCA_000168735.1 Candidatus Endoriftia persephone str. Hot96_1+Hot96_2
TATGGAGCTGGATGACGATGGTATCGCTCGCGGCATCTACCTGCAGGAGGGGCTTGGCGAGGCCTTCTGGCCGCATCTGATGCTGACAGTGTTGCAGAGCCTGGAGCCTGCTCGCTTTCCGCCCGCGGAGCAGTCCGGGCCCGCGACTATGGCAGCGAAGCGCTTCTCCATCGTGCGCCAGGGACACCGGCTGATCCCCTTCGCCGGTCCGCCGGGCCACTTTCCCCGGCTCTCTTACGCGCAGGTGCTGCGCGGCGCGTTTCATCCTGACAGCCTGCGTGATCGCATCGTGTTGGTGGGGGTGACGGCTACCGGTCTGGGGGATGTGTTGCCGACCCCGCTCTCCGGCCGCGGCCAGCCGATGGCAGGTATCGAGATCAATGCGAACATTCTGCAGAGCCTACGCAACGGCGAGGCGGTTAAGCCGCTGGCTCGCCACTGGCAGCTGCTCCTCACTGGGCTGCTGGTGGCCCTGCCGCTGCTGCTCTACTCGCGTTTGCCGCCGCGTCTGGTGCCGCTGTTGGCTCTGGGGTTGATCCTGTCGTTGTTGCTCTTGAGCCTGATGGTGCTGCAGTTTGGAGGTATCTGGTTTGCGCCGTCGGCGGCGCTGCTGGGGCTGGTGCTGAGCTATCCCTGTGGAGCTGGCGGCG
>AASF01000280.1 GCA_000168735.1 Candidatus Endoriftia persephone str. Hot96_1+Hot96_2
CTCTTCGCGCAATTCCAGTCGTTCTGCTTTGATGTGCTGGCGCAGGGCTTTTCTGGCCTCGCGTTCCGTTTGTTCGCAGGCGCGATAGGCGTGGCGATCTGCTGCCTGTTGAATGCATTGCTCGGCGCTCTCCAGGATCTTTATCCGCTCCAGGTGGCTCTCTGATTCGGTCGCCTTGAATCGCTCAAACAGGTTCTTCCGTGCTTCAGGATCAAGCTGGTGGAGTGGCGGGGCTGATGCCCCTGCTGCTGGTAGGATGCTGAGCAAGCCTAACAGAGTGATGGTGAGGATTTTTCTGCACATGGATAACTCCTGTAACGGTTCACTCCAGATAACGCAGCATGTACTGAAAGGTTGACAGGGTATTGAGGTTTTTTTCAGGGGGCATCCCATGTCAACCGTGGAATGAATGGCGCGTTATTAGAGGTAGAGACGCCTTGGGATGGAGCACTAGCCGTTGCTCGTTCAGTTGGAGTATGGTGCCGGCACTATCCCCGCTGGTGAATGTGGGAAGAATGGATGTCGAGAGAGAAGAGGAGCCTAACGGTCCATGCGCGCCGAAATGGAGCGGTTTCTGGGGGGCGTCGAACGACGCGCCTATCGTATGAGTGAAATCGCCACAGGGAAATCGTGAAGAGGCTCTGGACATCGTGCAGGATGCGATGCTGGCGC
>AASF01000279.1 GCA_000168735.1 Candidatus Endoriftia persephone str. Hot96_1+Hot96_2
TTTTCTCTTCATTCCATTCACGCTTCGACTCCTCATTTAACCACCGTGACGCCCGCCAGCAGCCGCCCGCGGGCGGCGCTGCTTGCCATCCAGCGGCAGCGGATCGAGCACCGCCACGCTGAGGTTGTCGTCGATAAGATATTTCTGCGCCACCTGCTGCACCCTGCTCGGCGGTGACCTCCCTGAGACGAGCCACATACTCATCCCCGAGCCGCCAGTCGAGCCCCACCGTCTCCAAGCTTGACCCAGCAGCATCGCCTGGTAGAAAATCGGAATCCTGCTCGTAGACCTTGCCGGCGATCAATTGGTTGCGCACCCGCTCCAGCTCCGCCTCGCTGACCCGCTCGCTCTTGAAACGCTCCACCTCGGCACGCAGCTGCTGCTCCAAGGTCTCCAGCGAACCGTCCGGAGTCGGCGTGGCATCCAGCATCAACATGCCAGAGAGTCGACTGAAGGCGCTGTAGCTGGCATCCACCGAGGCTGCCACCTTGCTGCCGCGCACCAGATTGCGCTCCAACCGGGCGCTCGAGCCGCCATCCAACACATGCGCGAGCATCTCCAGCGCGTAGGCCTCCCAGGCGTCTTCGGCGCTTGCCAGCACCGGTGTCTTGTAGCCCATCAAAATGTAGGGCTGGCGCGCTGGCGCCTTCACCTGCAGCCGTTTGATGCCGCGCTGGGGCGGCTCGCTGCGCGGCTTGAGGGGGCGGATCTGCTCCGGCTTGAGCGGGCCAAAGTGTTGCTCAGCCAGTGCGAAGATCGCCTCTGGCTGCACATCGCCGACCACCACC
>AASF01000278.1 GCA_000168735.1 Candidatus Endoriftia persephone str. Hot96_1+Hot96_2
TATGGACTTCATCGATCAGATAGACCTTGTAACGGCCCCTGACCGGCGCGAAGGGGACATTCTCCAGCAGTTCGCGGGTCTGATCGACCTTGGTACGGGAGGCCGCGTCCACCTCCAGCAGATCGACAAATCGGCCCTCGTCCACCTCCCGACAGCTATTGCAGACGCCACAGGGGGTGGAGCTGACGCCGTGCTCACAGTTGAGCGAACTTGGCCAGAATACGTGCCAGGGTGGTCTTGCCGACGCCGCGGGTGCCGGTAAAGAGATAGGCGTGGTGTAGGCGATCGTTGTCCAACGCGTTGCTCAACGCGTTGACCACATGCTCCTGGCCAACGAGCTGATTGAACAGGCGCGGGCGCCATTTTCGGGCAAGTACCTGGTAGGACATGAATCGAATAGTGCCGGGGAAACTAGGGCCGAAGTGTACCCCATCGGCGCTGCGGAATCACAATTCCGGCAGCGCCCGGAGAGTATGGGAGAAATTGGGTGGCGGCGGACACCAGCCACACCCCGGCACACGATGCCACTGCTGCCGCTGCTCCCTTCCGGGCCTGACGGGGTTCACAGCTTCTCGTTGCGAGGGGACCGATGCCAGCCACCATAAACTGTCAATCGGGCTCTGGCATCCAGAGCCTCCACAAAGGGGCGTGATTATAACCCGAAAACAGCTCAG
>AASF01000277.1 GCA_000168735.1 Candidatus Endoriftia persephone str. Hot96_1+Hot96_2
GCTAGATGGCGAAGAGCGGGTGGTGGAGGCTAATCCGGCCGCATTGCGTCTGATCGACGGGCTCACAAAAGGTGCCAGCTGGAAGGTGCTGGAGCTGGCGGCGTTTGAGGCGCAGCGGCTGCCGGCGGCTGACTGGACGTTGCGTGACGGACGTCTGCTGAGCGTCTCCAGTTGTGCCCTCGAACACTCGCCGGGCCGTATCCTGGTGTTGCTCGATGTGAGTGAGACGCGCCGTCTGCAGGAGCACCTCAATCGTCAGGAGCGATTAGGGGCGATGGGTGAGATGTCGGCACAGCTGGCGCATCAGTTGCGTACCCCGCTCAGCTCGGCGCTGCTCTACGTCTCCCAGCTGGGGCGTGATGATCTTTCGTCACCTCAGCGGGAGCGCTTTACCGGCAAGCTGCGTTCGCGGTTGCAGCACATGGAGAGTCAAATCCGTGACATGCTGCTATTTGCCCGGGGTGGAGCTGGCGCAGAGGAGCCACTGTCGCTTGTTGAGCTACTGAAAGGGTTCACCACCAACCTCGCCAGCGAGCTGCAACAGACTTCGGTCAGCCTGCATCTGGATTATAGTGATGCTGAAGCTGCCCAGATTCTTGGTCGAAGTGATGCGTTGCTCGGGGTGCTGGGGAATCTCGCCGACAATGCGGTGCAACACGGCGCACGCACTATCTGTATCAGGCTCAGTGGCGGCCCGCTGTTGACCATCCTCTTCTCAGACGACGGCTCTGGTATCGCACCGGAGGTTCGTCACCAGATATTCGATCCCTTCTTCACCACTCGTCCCGCCGGTACCGGCCTGGGATTGGCGGTGGCACAGAACGTAATTCTCGCCCATGGCGGGGAGAT
>AASF01000276.1 GCA_000168735.1 Candidatus Endoriftia persephone str. Hot96_1+Hot96_2
CGGTCCGAGTTTATGCGATTGTTATGCATATCTATCAGCCCAAAACAGCACTCAGCGCGATGACAATTATTAAAACCCATATTGCAGTCACCAAACCATTTAGCGGTTTCAAATATGCTAATAATACCCGCAATAACTCTTGATGCGCCTTTTGTTCCGGGGTTTGTTCTTCTAGGTATGATTCTTCTACTTCATCTACCTCATCATATTCCGGCTCTGCTGCTTGATAATGCTGTCCTATTTTTGTTGTGACACCTGCCCAAGAAAGGAAGCACGGAGTTGATTCCATAATAATTATGTCTTGAGGATGATAAGGTTCTCTCAGAGCGTCATCTACTTCGTATGTAAAAGATAGCAGATATGCGCCTACTTCAACGGTGGAATTGGGATCAGCTCGAAGGGCTGAAACTAAGGAAAGCAATTGTTCCTTAGGAGCAGTTAGTTCAAAATATATATCATCTTCACCTGGCTCAAAATTCATGCGAAACGCGGTGCCGCGATATATACCTGCATGTGTTCTTTCGTTTTCCTCTGAAGGCGTTCCGACTTTAATTGAAACATTAGTATTGCCAGAAGCTCTATCTATAGAGAATAGACCTTTTTCATCTTTGTTCTCTACAGCGAAATATAGTGAATCCCGAATTTGTTCTTCATCGACTATTCCCGTAATCGCTATTTGCTCCGAAACATCCGCTTTAACCAGTTTAAGTGGCTCATCTGTTTTTTCTTCCTCCCAATCAAAATCAGTATCATGAACACTACAGCTAGTAACAATCTTTATATTTTTTAACGGCAGATTGATGAAATTG
>AASF01000275.1 GCA_000168735.1 Candidatus Endoriftia persephone str. Hot96_1+Hot96_2
CTTCGCCACTCGTATTTTATGAAGTGCTTTTCGCTTGCCTTGGAGCGCGGCTTGAAGTGCACGGTTCTGACCGGTGAGTACTCCGACTCGCCAAACCCGGTGCCAGGTGCGTTTTCAAGCGTGTCTGCCCCCGATCTACGAAGCGCGCGGCGCTTCTCCTGTCGGCGGGGATAGTTGTCATATGTAATGTCAGGCTTTTTGCCCTTGAACACGGCAACTGCAATGACGCCCATCGCCGTGCGGTCGCCCCAGGCATCAGCATATGAGTCGTCGATGCTGGTGAAATAGAATCGATTGACCCGTTTTTTACTGGTGCGCCAGCCCTCATACTCTGCCTGTTGATAGGGGCCAAGAACATACATGCGTTCGTGGGGTTTCAGGTTGGATTTTTTCCCGGAGATGATGTTCCTGCCGTCGACCGTAATGATGAGTCCGATGCGTTCATCACTATTGTTGGTGACACGGATAGCGTAATTTTTTCCCTTTCGGGCTTCCAGGTAGGCGCGATGTGTCTTCCCGTCGTCATCAATTTCATATTTAGGGAACTCATGGCCATAATCGGAGACGATCTCAACATCGATCTTGTCATCCTGCCAGACTGGTCGTGCTTCAACAGCAAACGCAAGCAGAAAACCAGCCGTTGCGAGCAGTGCTCCACTCAGTTTTTTCATCACTGTCTCCCATTGTCTTATTAAGTTAGTCAGGTTGAGATAACTCATCTTCTGTTTACAGACTAAGGGGGTTTAACTGAATGAAAGCTGAATGCAGGCATGTCGATTTCTGGGGTTGGCACGGGCGCAGGGCGGCCGGGGCACTATAGGCTGTCGCGTTGGCGAGTCGAATTTTGGGGCTGGGATGTCCCCAAAATTTTACGGGGTAGCGACACGCTCGCTCT
>AASF01000274.1 GCA_000168735.1 Candidatus Endoriftia persephone str. Hot96_1+Hot96_2
GTGTGATGATAATCCCGTCCAGACCGTAGGTGAATAACCGACCAACCGAACACCATGGCTCAATCAGACCAAAAAGATGGGTAGCATGTTTTCTCCTCAAATAATGTACTAATAAGTATATTAGTAGATAATGAATTTTAGCTAAACAGTAAGAGTGCAATTTGCGGTTTTGGTTCCCGAAGAGTGTGATCGCCTCCTCGAAAGGGTGTTAGGGTTGAACCTGCTTTGTTGATTGAGATTGGATTCGGCTGGCACCAATGCATCTGCTCCTGTTGACTCTGCTGCTGATCGCCCTTGTTTACCTTCCTCAGTGGTGGGTTCAAAGTATCTTGAATCACTACAATCGGGAATCGGAGCCCTTCCCCGGTAATGGCGGGGAGTTGGCGCAGCATCTGCTCAAGCGCTTCGAAGTGCACGGCGTGAAGGTGGAGGTGACCGACCAGGGGGATCACTACGACCCCGTGCAGCGGGTGGTCAGGCTGACCGGGGATAAGCTGGATGGGCGCACTCTCACGGCGATCGCCACCGCTGCCCATGAGGTGGGCCATGCGATCCAGCACGCCAGCGATTATCCGCCTTTTCGCTGGCGCGAGCGACTGGTGCGTTTTGCACTGATAAGTGAGCAGATCGGCTCGTTTCTGCTGTTTAGTGTGCCTCTGATCGCCGCAGTCACCCGTCTGCCTGCCGTCGGAGCCCTAATGCTGTTGGCGGCGCTCGCGACTATCGGGGTCGGGGTTGTTGTGCAGCTGGTGACCCTGCCGGTGGAGTGGACGCGAGCTTCGGTAAGGCGTTGCCGATCCTCACCAAGGGCGGCTACATCAACCC
>AASF01000273.1 GCA_000168735.1 Candidatus Endoriftia persephone str. Hot96_1+Hot96_2
CCCTTAGATCATGAACCCACTCGCTACGCTGCCTACTGCATCCTCTGGCCCGGCCTCAGCCACTGCCGAGATTCACAGCGAAACTGCCACCCTGGAGGGGCCCGGGATGGAAGGGGTCAGCGAACTGGTGGTTGATGCTGAACAGGCATCCGATTTCATGAAGTTTCTTGAGTTCGCCGGGATGCAGCTTGCTGCCGCCCTCCCGGATGGCGCCGGTTTGCCGCATCTGCCTGCCGCTGGCGGCAAGGCCTTGCCGCCAGCGGCAGGGGGACTGCCCAGAATGGAGCAGCTGTTGATGCCGGGAGCGACCGATATGGCGGCGCAGCAGCAGGTGCAGTTTGATCGCCTGCTGGATGGTGCAGGTCGATTGCAGATGACGTCTGCCCTGGCTGGTCAGGATGAGTCGGCCGCTGCTGTTGGCGAATCGCGGCTGGTCGATTCGCTGCTGAGTGGGGGGCTGGTGGGCGTCCAGTCAAATGCGTCTGCGACGCGTTCACTACCAGCGATGGGTCTGCGACTCGATATACCAGTCGGACAGCCAGAGTGGAATCAGTCGCTGGGGGATCGTCTGCAATGGATGATCGGGCGTAACATCCAGCAGGCGGAGGTGCGCCTCAGT
>AASF01000272.1 GCA_000168735.1 Candidatus Endoriftia persephone str. Hot96_1+Hot96_2
TTAGCTTGCGCCAGGCAATGCCGAGTTCAATCGATCAGTGCGCCAAGTACGAACCCTCGGCCTCATTTGAGCCTAAGTTCATCGAGATCGATTCGGCTGATTACGCAGAATGGCGTAGCGAAGCCGGCGAGGAACTCGTGATTATACCAATGCCATTGAGAAATGCGCCGCTTCCAACACTAAGGCCAATAACACTGGCGATTCATCAAGAGAGATCACTACAGATCGAGTATCAGTCAATGAGCAGCGCCAAGATGTCGTGTAGGCGCATCACGCCACACACCATCGTCTTTGATGGTTACCGTTACCATGTTCGCGCATACTGTCACTCAAGACTAGAGTTCCGAGATTTTGTTTTGGGAAGGATTACAAAAGCTGACGAATTGGGAGATGCCGGAGCAAGCAAAGAGAGAGATGAGGTTTGGAATACATTGGTCATCTTGAGAATTGGACCTCATCCAAAGCTAAGTGCTTCTCAACGAAAAATAATCGAGCGCGACTTTGGGATGGTGAAAGGAGAGCTTCAGCTTCGAGTTCGTCAGGCAGTGCTGCATTACACCCTCACCCAGCTTCGCCTTGATAGATTT
>AASF01000271.1 GCA_000168735.1 Candidatus Endoriftia persephone str. Hot96_1+Hot96_2
GATCAGAGATTCTGAGAGGTATGGCCAAGAGGCGGGGTAGCGGTATCAAATGGCACGGGTTCTACCCTGGTCGCCGGTCTGCTGAGATAGTCTGCCCACGCCTGCATCATCTTGCTGCGTTTGATGAATAGATCGCCACGTCGATAGGCCGCTTCGACCTTATTCTCTATGGCGTGTGCCAGGGCCATCTCTGCCACGTCACGTGGAAAGCTCGACACTTCTCCGGACCAATCGCGGAAGCTGGAGCGAAAGCCGTGGGGCACATAGTCGCCCCGGTCGCCACCCACGCCGTATCCCATGCCGCGCATCAGTTGCAGCAAGGCCATATTTGAAAGGGGGCGGCCATGGCGAGCACCAGGGAAGAGATAGGGAGTGCCCTCAATCCGGGGCAGGGCCTCCAGGATGCTCAGGGCGGCATCGGAAAGCGGCACCCGATGTTCGCGCCGGGCCTTCATCCTTCCGGCGGAAATGGTCCAGATAGCGGCCTCCAGGTCAATTTCATTCCATTGTGCTCGTAGCACCTCGCTGGTG
This sequence comes from Candidatus Endoriftia persephone str. Hot96_1+Hot96_2, assembly GCA_000168735.1. Classification (GTDB taxonomy): domain Bacteria; phylum Pseudomonadota; class Gammaproteobacteria; order Chromatiales; family Chromatiaceae; genus Endoriftia; species Endoriftia persephonae. Next base: position 532 of record AASF01000271.1, read on the forward strand.
TGAGTGGCGGTGAGGATCAGAAGACGCAGCGCCAGCGCTGAGACGCTGCCATTACCGGACAGTTCCGCCATGAAGGCGGGAACCTCGGTGTACGGCATGGCGGGGTGGTGT
>AASF01000270.1 GCA_000168735.1 Candidatus Endoriftia persephone str. Hot96_1+Hot96_2
GATACCCTGGCGATTATGGAGGAGGAGGGGGCCGGAGAGGCCGGCGGGGTGATGCACTGTTTCACCGAAGATCAGGCGATGGCAGAGCGCGCCCTGGAGATGGGATTCTATATCTCCTTCTCTGGCATAGTCACTTTCAAGAATGCCGAAGCGCTACGTCAGGTGGCGCAGGCAGTACCCCTCGACAGGCTCTTGATCGAGACCGACTCACCCTATCTGGCTCCGGTGCCTCACCGTGGCAAACCGAACCAGCCGCTCTATGTCGCAAAGGTGGCTGAATGCATCGCCGATTTGCGGGGGCTTTCAGTGGAGGCGCTGGCGGAGCAGACTCGGAAGAACTTCTTCCGCTGTTTTTCTGACGCCCGCTCTGACGCCTGAGGATATCAGCTGTGGCGCGTGTAGAGCGCTTCGAGCTGATCTGAATAGCGCTCGATAATGCGATGGCGGCGCGCCTTGAGGGTTGGCGTTAGCAGGCTATTCTCTACCGTCCATGGCTCATC
>AASF01000269.1 GCA_000168735.1 Candidatus Endoriftia persephone str. Hot96_1+Hot96_2
ATCAGCGCGCGTTCCAGCAGCCCCGCATCGGCCTGCAGCCAGAGCTCCTCGACCTCGAACTGCCGCTGCAGGCGGAGATTGCGTGCCTGCGCCTGGCACATAGACCTCGTCCACCGCATTGTGCGCCACCGAGACAAAATCAGTATCGGTAAACGCGCTGCGCTCCACCGACTCGGCCCGCGCCAGTTGCAGAAAATCCTCCGGCAACTTGAGTGCACGGCGCGCATAGGGAGCAACCTGGGTCGCCAACTCCCGGCTGCCCGCCTGCAGCACCTGCTCCGACTGGGTCAGCGCCAGCAGGGAGGTGAGTGGCGAACGGATATCGTGGGAGAGAAAATTCACCATCCGCGCCCGCGCTCGTTCACTCTGCTTCAGGGTGCCGATGAACGAAAGCGTGACGATCATGCCAAACATGCCCGCTGTTTCAGGGTGCAGCGGCCTGAGCTGCACAAACAGCTCGGTATCTGGCAACCGCAACGCCTCGAAGCGACAGCCGTCCCCCCGCAGCAGCAGCTCGCGCAAACAGCGGCTCCCAGTGTAGATCGCCGACAATCTGTAGCGGTTTCAGAAATGTCAGCGCGGGCTGGCCGTGCAGTTCGGACTCATGCGTCAGACCGAGGTAAAAGGCTGCCCGCGGGTTGGCCAGCACCACCCTGCCGATCGAATCGA
>AASF01000268.1 GCA_000168735.1 Candidatus Endoriftia persephone str. Hot96_1+Hot96_2
AACCTAAAATGTCCGATGCATTGATGCCTGCCCCAAGCTCCAGGATGTCGATTGATGAGGCTCTTTCGATAACATCATCTCCATCACCAAGACTCCATCGGTAGGTATCAACACCACGGTCACCCTTCAGCCAATCGTTGCCTTTGCCGCCGGTAAGGATGTCATCTCCGTCACCACCAAACAGGCGATCATTACCATCTCCACCCTCAAGGACATCCGCTTCTGCACTGCCATTGAGGACATCCCGTCCATCAAGTCCACGGACCAATGCTGCCGAAGAGGATTTTAGCCAGTCATTACCACTATTCCCATCGAGCAGATAGCCTGTCTGTCGAATGCGCTCGATCGATGCGTCATCCATCTCATGATCTGTCAACAATCCACTCAGAAAGTTTGGAATATTCCATCCGGCCTGTTGCAACTCCTTTCCATAGGCCCTTGTGAAGTCATAGAAGTCCCAACTGCCTGCTTGCGCATTTTTATCGAAGGCGTCTTCCAGCTGAGATTCAAGCACACCAAAGTCAAGCGCGAGCTCCCCATCCTTGAGTGCTATTTCAATGTTGTCCAGGTAATGACTC
>AASF01000267.1 GCA_000168735.1 Candidatus Endoriftia persephone str. Hot96_1+Hot96_2
GATCACCGGGGGTATTGCCTCGGTCACGGTCACGGTGCGGGTGACCTGGGCCGCCGCATTCCCCGCCGCATCCGAGACATTGTAGGTGCGGGTATAGCTGCCGATCGAGGCGGTATTGACGTTGCCACCAATCATGATGTTGGCGCTGATGTCACCATCCCTGGTCGTCGTTGGCAGTCGCGCCGGGCTCACTGTAGCTGGAGCCGAGGGCGACCGTCTGGGGATTGGCGCCGGTCAGGGTGATGACCGGGGGGGTGACGTCTGCGGGGAGCGTCACGGCGACCACGTTGACCGTGCGGGTGATCGCGGTAGCGGCGTTGCCGGCGCTATCCACAACGTTGTAGGTCAGAGTGTAGCTGCCGACGACACCGGTATTGACGCTGCCTGTGGCAACGATGCTGGCCGAGATATCGCCATCGAAAGAATCGTTGGCAGTCGCACCCTGATCGCTATAGCTTGCGCCGAGGATGACGGTCTGCGGGCTACTGCCAATGAGGCTGATGGCCGGGGGGGTCGTATCGGCTACCAGCACGCTCCGAGTCACTGCGGTAGCAGCATTACCGGCGGCATCCGAAACATTATACGTGAGGATGTAACTGCCGGGAGCGGAAGTGTCAACCACGCCGCTTTGCATGATGTTGGCGCTGATATCGCCATCTTTCGCATCGTTGGCGCTGGCGCCCAGAATCAGTGTAGACGG
>AASF01000266.1 GCA_000168735.1 Candidatus Endoriftia persephone str. Hot96_1+Hot96_2
ATCAGGCCTCACTATTATCGCCTGATGTAGCGTCTGGCTAATGCCAATCTTGGTTTTGTTGCTGTACATCTACTGTGCTGGAGCGGTTCTCTCTGCGCTGCGGTTGCTCTGGCATATGTATTTCAAGCTGGATCGATACGACTGGCAGTATGATAAGCCAGATATCTGGATGACGTTTGGGATCACTTCATTGCTCTGGCCATTGCTTGCCGTTGCGAGCCCAGGAGATCTGTTGGAGCCATCGTCGCTATTCAAGAAGGAGATTGGTGGGATAGGGATCGATTTTGCCGGCCGCATGCGGGAGCTGGACCAACTCCGCAACAACCCGCCTCATTGCAGTTCGGTCATTCGCTACCGTCCCGCTGCTGGTGGTGGCCATGAAGGCATGCACGGTGAATTTCTCTTCTCTGCGGCTGATGTTGAGACAATCTTGACCGAATTCCTGCAAGAACATCCCAACCTAGCGGATGACCATGAAGGTGGAATACTGAATTGGTTTGTCTCAACGAGACGCATCGATCACTATGCCGGTGGACCCGCCCATGGCATGGTCGAGATTTCTCTATGTCGACGATGCGCTAC
>AASF01000265.1 GCA_000168735.1 Candidatus Endoriftia persephone str. Hot96_1+Hot96_2
GATCACGTGTTGGCCGTGGCTGCGGTTCTTGGCGGTGAGTAGCGTTGCCAGGCTTGTCTCGGGCAGCTCGCCCCGATCGACCAGATCGATGAAGTGAGCGATCGCCTTGCCCTGTCCCAGGCGCTGCGCCAGCTCGTCGATCACCGACAACACGGCCAGCCGGGCGTGCATCTGTTCGCGCTGCCAGTCTGTCAGGTCGGGCATCAGCGGCAGTTCGATCGGTGCCGGTGGCTGGGGTGGCGCCGCCTTGGCGATCTCGGCAGCGGCGGTGCGGGTCAGGTAGCGCTGGGTTTCGGCGGGGAGGCTGGTGAGGCTGTACTCCCATCCCTTGCCTTTCGCCTTCTTGCGACGCTCTATCTCACCGCGATCGCCTGCTCGGTTGACACTGCGAGGGGTACCCGGCATCCCCGGCAGCCCGGCGAGTTCGGCGGCGGTGAGGTAGCGCTTCATGCCGCCTCTCCAGATAGGTGGGGGCGGTCCTCCCTGCTATCCTGATGGTTACCACACACACCAGACA
>AASF01000264.1 GCA_000168735.1 Candidatus Endoriftia persephone str. Hot96_1+Hot96_2
TACCCGCGCCCTTGTCGGCCTGCATGATCATGTGCGGCCAGAAGCCCAGCAGCGCCTTCAGATGTGCACCCAAACCCCACACCAGCAGCTGCAGGGGCCGCATTGTGCTTAAAGGTGGCCTGGTAGGCGTTGATGACCTGTCGTGCATCCTCTTTCGAGCCCGAGTGAAAGGTCAGGTTATGGTAGGGGCACTGCTGCTGCGGATTCGTGAAATAGCAGTCCGGTCCTTCATTCACCACCAGCGTTGCCCTCACGCCAGGCCAGCCCAACAAAATTGACCGCATGCCGGGCCCCAAGGTCAGCACTGCGCTCCAGGATACTCACCATCCGATTGAACGCACTGGGCTGAAAACACCGGGCCAAACTTCCGCCACTGATCCACATTGTGCAGCTGCTCATCCTCAAACACCCGGCGCTGCAGGTTAGCGCCATGCCGGGGCGCCTGCACCGAGACAGAAAATAGCACCTGCGGCTGGGCATCGACTTCCCCGGTCATGGTCGAGAGCGCACTGGCGACCGTCACCCGGCTAATGCCAGCAACACGGAACCCGCACAGATCCTGCATTGTCAGCTTGTCATCCCCCGCCTCATCATCCTTCTCCACCTTACTCACATAGGTGGTGAAATCCGGCTTGACCCGGTATTTCCAGTAGTGCGCGAAGTCATAAGATG
>AASF01000263.1 GCA_000168735.1 Candidatus Endoriftia persephone str. Hot96_1+Hot96_2
TTCGTTGTCAGGTTTTCTCCTTGGACTGAATAAATGCCTTATTTCGACTGGGAGGTCGACCCTAAGCCCCTGGCCGGAATAGTAAAATCGCAAGGTCCCAAATTTTTCCTTAATCTGGTTGATGCGAAATCGCTGGCTGGCATCCGGCGTCAGCTGTTCGGCAATGTTGGAGAACAGTTCTTCCAGAATTGGAAGCCATCCGGGCATATATGAGATTTCATACAATCCCCAGCTTTCACGCTCCGGTTCGAACCATTCGTTGTAGGTATCGAATAGGTTTTTAGAACGCGCCTTGAACTCTGATTTGGTCATGCATCACCTCCATGGCGGCTTTAACTGGTAACGGGATTGCCACCAGCCAATACGGCCTACTACAGGAGGAATAGCAAAGGCAAAAAGCTGTCAATACAAAGACTTAGTAGTATTTAGCAACTAAGCCGAAAATCAATAGGTTAGCGATTTTTCGTGTTTAGGAGGGGGAGGTTTGCAACGGTTGGTGGAAGAGCTACGGTAGTTTCTAACCAACGGCAATTCTCTG
>AASF01000262.1 GCA_000168735.1 Candidatus Endoriftia persephone str. Hot96_1+Hot96_2
GCCCTTAATTCCAGTTGCCGGATAGGCGCTGACGTGGCGCGCTGCGGCGCTATCCTGTATCTGCTGCCCCCTTATGAGAACACGGGTCAAAATTTGCGGCATCACCCGGACTGAAGACGCGTTGGCGGCGGTGCAAAGTGGCGCCGATGCGATCGGCTTGGTCTTCTATCCGCCAAGCCCGCGGGCGGTGGCACTGGATCAGGCAAGCCAGATCGTGGCGCAGTTGCCACCCTTTGTCAGCGTGGTTGGTCTGTTTGTCGATGAGTCAGCTGAGCGGATCGCAGAGATCCTTGCCCGGGTTTCCACTCGGCCTGTTGCAGTTTCATGGCAACGAGACACCGGCCCAGTGCGCGGGGCATGGTAGGCCCTGGATCAAAGCGATCCGTATGCGTGATGGAGTGGATCTGCTGGCCGAGGCTGAGCGGTTTGCGGATGCTGCCGGTCTGTTGCTCGACAGCTACCAGCCTGGCAAGCACGGCGGCACCGGCAGCACCTTTAGCTGGGATCGGATTCCAACGGAACTGGCACCAAACATCATCCTTGCGGGCGGGCTAGATCCGTTCAATGTAGAGTCTGCAGTACGCCAGGTGCGTCCCTATGCGGTGGACGTCAGTGGTGGCGTTGAGCAGAC
>AASF01000261.1 GCA_000168735.1 Candidatus Endoriftia persephone str. Hot96_1+Hot96_2
TCCCCAGAGAGCGCAAGCGTGAAGCCTGGGAGAAGCTGCAGCGTGAGTATCCCGCCCAGGCTGAGCTGGTTGAAAGCGAGTTTGTGCAGGAGATGGCGCAGGCCTTTGATGGGGAGATTGTTATTTATCTGCCGGAGGCGGGTGACAACTTAACAAGGTAATGACCATGAAACTGAGAGAGATTGAATGCAGCCGGCTTGTAGGGAATCAATTTGCCGGCGTCCACAGCAGGTAGTTTTATGGCTTCAACGGAAGAACTCAAACAGCGTATCGATCTCTATGACCTGGCCGCTAAGCTGGGTCTGGAGCGCCCACAGAGCCGGGGCAACTACAAGAGCCCCCGGCACCCAGACAAGAGCCCGTCGCTGTCGATCTTCGCCGACGGCACCCGCTGGAAAGACCACTCTTGTGATGATGCGGCCGGAACCTGCATCGACCTAGTGATGTATGTGGAAGAGTCCCCGGTGGATGAGGCGATCCGCCGGCTGCATGAGATTTACGGTATTCCTCTGGATCGCCCCGATGCGCCCAGGCGCGAGCTGTCGTTTGAGGAGAATGTGGCTGGCCGCTGTCTGGCTCAGGCAGATCAGGTGAAGGCTTTCCTGGTGGAGACACGAAAGATCGCGGAAACG
>AASF01000260.1 GCA_000168735.1 Candidatus Endoriftia persephone str. Hot96_1+Hot96_2
GACATCATCGCTGCCGCCAACCGGGGCGATCTCAGCCAGCGCATCTCAATGAGCGGCAAATCGGGCTTCTACGCCCTCCTCAGCGAGTCGATCAACCACCTCCTCGAGGTCACCGACAACGCCATCAACGACATCTCTCGGATCGTCGCCGAACTGGCTGCCGGCAACCTGACAAAGACCATCACCAGCGACTACCAGGGCGCATTCGGCCAGCTCAAAGACGGCGTCAACGAAACCGTCAGCCAACTCAACCAGATCGTCTCCGAGATCCGCGACTCTTCAGACTTCATCAGGACCTCCGCAGACGAGATCGCCGCCGGCAACACCAGCCTCTCGGTCCGCACCGAGCAGGAGGCGGCCAGCCTCGAACAGACTGCCTCCTCCATGGAAGAGCTCACCAGCACCGTCAGCAACAATGCAAACAATGCCAGTCAGGCCAACCAGCTAGCGATCAGCGCCCGCAGTATCGCAGTCAAAGGCGGTGACGTGGTAGGCAATGCGGTGGCCGCGATGGGCGACATCCGCGACTCAAGTGAGAAGATAGCCGCCATCATCGGCGTGATCGATAAGATCGCCTTCCAGACCAATCTGCTCGCGCTCAACGCCTCGGTAGAGGCTGCCCGGGCCGGCGAGCAGGGGCGCGGCTTTGCGGTGGTGGCCACCGAGGTGCGCAATCTGGCCCAGCGCAGCGCCTCCGCTGCCAAAGAGATCAAGGAGTTGATCCATGACAGCGTCGACAAGGTCAATGCCGGCTACAAACTGGTGGACGAGTCGGGCAACACCCTGCAGGAGATCGTTAAGT
>AASF01000259.1 GCA_000168735.1 Candidatus Endoriftia persephone str. Hot96_1+Hot96_2
CCACCAACAACTGCTCTCCAGCACCAGCTACATCCAGGCCCACACCAACGACAAGCTCATCCGCGGTCTGGGCGACGGCCACTGGCGCATCCTCGCCCGGGCGGAGCTAGGCGCCACCTTGGCGGAGGGCCTGACCGACCTGCCCGCCTCCAAGCGCTTCTTCGCCGGTGGTGACAACAGCGTACGCGGCTTCGGCCTGGATGAGATTGGCCCGCGGGATGCATCCGGCGAGGTGATCGGCGGTCGCTTTCTCGCCGTGGGCAGCATCGAGCTGGAACGTCTGCTGACTGGCAAGTGGAGCGCTGCAATGTTCATCGATGCCGGCAACGCCTTCGACCCCGACTACGATGCCGAGATCCACTACAGCGCCGGCATCGGTCTGCGCTGGCACTCGCCAGTGGGGCCGGTCCGCATCGATCTGGCCAGGACTCTGAGCACGGATGAAGCCGCGCTGCGCTTGCACATCGTGGTCGGCCCCGAGCTATGAGCTGGCGCAGAAAAGCGCTGCATGTTTTGGCG
>AASF01000258.1 GCA_000168735.1 Candidatus Endoriftia persephone str. Hot96_1+Hot96_2
TTTGGCCGCCAATCCCATCGTGGTTGAGAGACCATGGCGGGGTTTTAAGAGCTTCAGGGTCTGTGGCAGCGATGCCTGACGCGGACCCTGTTCGGTATCCAGGGGTTCGGAGGGGAGCAGCAGTGCCGTGGCATCGAGTCGCTCGGTGAGTTCGACGGCGTGCTCTTCCAGTTTCTCTTCATCTTCTAGCCAGTGCAGAAAGATCAGTTCGCGCAGCTTGATATGTTCGTTCTCTTCGGCGCTGCGCAGCTCCTGGGCAAGAGAGTTCCAGAGTAGCTCCTGGGTGTCAGGTGTCTCGGTATAGGCGGAGATGGTGGCGGCAGTGAGCGGTCGGGTGGAGCTGCCCACCAGCAGTTCGGCATTGCCGTCATGCAGCAGCACCAGGGCCACCGGCTCCTTGCGTACGAGTTGGCGCAGGGTCTGCCAGAGCACCTCATAGAGGGAGAAGATCATCAGGTGATTGATGGTTGGCTGCCTGCCGATCCTGATAACGTAGATAGGTGCTGGTGGGAATTGCGGTATAGAGCAGTTCTGTGGTGGTCTTGTCCGCGGCTGCGCTTCCAGTGGGTGATGATGTAGGGGGATTCCTCCATCTCGCCCTTCTCCTGCAGCTGGCGGCGGATCAGGGATTCGGCATATTTGGCTGGCGCGTCGATACGCAGCACCTGGCTGACCGCGTTCTCCGG
>AASF01000257.1 GCA_000168735.1 Candidatus Endoriftia persephone str. Hot96_1+Hot96_2
GCGTTACGTTGCGCCGCGGCATGCGTTGCGCTGCTTTCATGCGCTGGAGTCGGTGCGCCTCGACGCCTGTGTGGCGCGGGAGCTGCCTGGACTCTATCGTGAGATGCGGCGGCTGCAGATCGAGCTGGGCGATACGGTGACGGGTGATGCTTGGCAGAGGCTCAGTGCGCCGTTGCAGGCGGCGAGTGCAACGGTTACCGACAGTCTCATCCTGCTGCCCCAGGCGTTGGCGTTGTCGCCGCCGCCATCGAGCTGTTTCTATGGTGAACTGGCGCCGGGGCAGGTGGCGGAGGTGATGCAGCGGCGCATTGAGCGGGAGAAGGCGCGCTTCCGGATCGCCCTGAAGAAGATCGACGATGAACTCAACGAGGGGCGCCAAGAGCGTACTGAGGCGCCGTCGCCTCGCACCTTCCATCGGCTGTTCGACGAGGAGCGGGAGCCGATGGTTCCGGAGGGATTCGAGATGGAGTTGGCGGTGGATGGCAACCGAATCCCGCTCACTGATGAGCTGAAGCAGACCATGACTTCGATCATCCAGGATCTTGGGTGATATCCCGGGATGAATACCCTGATTCCCGCTGGCCCCGGCGAGTACGACCTCAGCGCCTTTGAAGAGCAGGGCCTCAATCCGGATGACGTCTGGAGCGGTGCCTATCATGAAGAGGGGGCGTT
>AASF01000256.1 GCA_000168735.1 Candidatus Endoriftia persephone str. Hot96_1+Hot96_2
ATCGCCGCACCAACTCATCAGGACAGGCCAGCGGCGCGGGTCCCGACATGCCGTCATCGCATCGGCGAAAACGGAGCGCACACCTCCGGCCTCCAATGCGGCTACGGCAGCCGCAGTGGTACCACCCGGGCTCGTCACCTTGGATCGCAGGACCGCAGGGTGCTCGCCTCCTGCCAAACAACTCAGCCGAACCGGCTAACGTCGCTACAGTAAGTTGGCTAGCCTGGTCGCGCGGTACACCCAGCGCGACGGCAGCATCGATCATGGCCTCTGCTACCAAGAAAACGTACGCCGGTACCGATCCCGACACGGCTGTGGCAGCATTATGCAGCTCCTCAGGCACAGTGACGACGACTCCCACCGATTCGAGTAGGTCACCCACCTTCTTAGCCGCATCCTCGGAGCCGGGAGCGGAACTCACAATGAACGCCCCTTTGCCCACCCGAACTGGGGTGTTTGGCATTACACGGACGATCTTTCCCTGCCATGCCATGAGCAACTTCTCAGTAGTGACACCGGCAGCAATGGAGACAACCACCGCATCAGCTTTCAGAGCACCCGAGACTTCTTCCAGCACGTCAACGGCCGCGTAAGGCTTGACGCCGAGGATGACGAGGTCGGCGTCCCGCACAGCTGTGGTGTTGTCACCGCTCGTAGTTACACCCAAAGTGTTGGCGATTTCGTCGCGATGGGACGCCGATCGCGCGGTTGCCACGACGTCCTCGGCCTTCATTTGTCCAGCGTCAATGAGTCCACCAACAAGCGCCCCAGCCATCGCTCCACAGCCCAGGACGGCAATCTTCCCGCTCATTCGGCAGCCACCAGCTCAGCGAGCTGCACCGCGTTGAGGGCCGCGCCCTTGCGCAAATTGTCCGCAGCGCAGAAGAACACCAGACCTTTGCCAGCCGGTGCGGACTGGTCAGCACGAATACGACCAACCAACGAGGGGTCAATTCCGGCTGCCGACCGGG
>AASF01000255.1 GCA_000168735.1 Candidatus Endoriftia persephone str. Hot96_1+Hot96_2
TTGATCCAGCCGGCCTGGGATTCGAACACATCCGCCAACACCCAGATGCGGGAAAGGTCGGCCAGCGTCATCACCTTAGTGGTGGGCATGACATACTGCCCCTCGAATCACGGGTAGGTCGACGACGATGCCATCGAGTTGGGCAAAGGTGTCGTCGGTAGTAGTCGGAGAGGGCAGCGGTGAAGAGTTTGAACAGAAACTGCCCTTTCTCTACCCGTTCGCCTTCAGAACGAACAGTCAGACCCTCCACATTACCGTTTGCCGGGGCGTAGACATGGCGCAGGCGCGTCTTGTCATACTCGATGTACCCCATCGTCTCCGCCGTGCGGCTGAAGGTCATGCGTTGTAGCTGGGCGACACGGATGCCGAGGCTCTGTACGATCTCCGGGCTGACGGAGACCTTGGCGTGAGCTCCACCCTCCGCCCCATCCTCTTGTTTAACGGGTTCCAGGTTCATGCCGCAGATCGGGCAATTGCCAGGATCTTTGGTCACAATCTGCGGGTGCATGGGGCAGACATAGTCGGTTTGATCGCCGCCAGCTCCCTGCTGGCGTAGCTGTGGAACGCTGGCCTCGGGCATATCGGGCTTCGGTGTGCCCATGGGCATCG
>AASF01000254.1 GCA_000168735.1 Candidatus Endoriftia persephone str. Hot96_1+Hot96_2
GCACAGGGAGTGACACGGGGAATCCATCTACATGGCGCACAGGGGAGGGACACGGGGAATCCATTTACATGGCGCACAGGGAGGGACTCGGGGAATCCATCTACATGGCGCACAACGAGGGACACGGGGAATCCATCTACATAGCGCACAAGGAGGGACACGGGGAATCCATCTAAATGGCGCACAAGGAGTGACACGGGGAATCCATCTACATGGCGCACATGGACGGACACGGGGAATCAATCTACATGGCGCACAAGGAGGGACACGGGGAATCCATCTACACGGAGCACAAAGAGGGACACGGGGAATCCATCTACAAGGCGTACGTGGAGGGATTCGGGGAATCCATCTACATGGAGCACAAGGAGGGACACGGGGAATCCATTTATATGGCGCACAAGGAGGGACACGGGGTATCCATCTACTTGGAGCACCAAGGAGGGACACGGGGAATCCATCTACATGGCGCACAAAGAGGGACACGGGGGATC
>AASF01000253.1 GCA_000168735.1 Candidatus Endoriftia persephone str. Hot96_1+Hot96_2
GTCTCACTGCTCACTGAGCGACGCCGACGTGGGCCTTGGGGTGCCGATGGCGGTGGTGCTGGGGCGGCAGGGCGCAATCTGCTGGATGGGGAGGAACTGTCGGGCAAGGTCAGTCTGAAACTGGAGGCGGGGCAGCGTCTCATCATAGAGACCCCCGGCGGCGGGGGCTGGGGCACTCCCAGTTCCGACGAGTAGGCCGACCGGCGATGTGTGGTATCTGCGGCGAATTGCGCTTTGATGGTGAGCCGGCGGAGCTGGCCGTGATCCAGCGCATGAGCGTCCGACTGGTGCGTCGCGGTCCTGACCACGCCGGTCGCTTCAGTGACGGTCCGCTCGCCTTTGGGCATCGGCGCCTCGCCATTATCGACCTCTCCGAGCAGGCCAACCAGCCGATGTTCGATCCGCAGCTCGGGCTGGTGCTGGTCTTCGACGGCGCCATCTACCAATTATCGGGCGCTGCCCGAGACGCTGATCGCCAAGGGTTACTGCTTCTTCTCTACTGGCGATACGGAGGTGATCCTCAAGGCGTGGCACGCCTGGGGCGAGGCCAGTGTTGAGCGGCTGGAGGGGATGTTCGGCTTCGGCATTTGGGATCAGCAGCAGCGCCGGCTGACCCTGGTGCGCGACCGGCTCGGCATCAAAACCATTCTACTATACGCTCGGCCAACGCGGTCTGCGTTTCGCCTCCAATACCCAGGCACTGCTGGTGG
>AASF01000252.1 GCA_000168735.1 Candidatus Endoriftia persephone str. Hot96_1+Hot96_2
TTCGAAACGGGTGATCGGCTGCGACCGCTGCCTGGCGAGGTCGCGGCAAGACTGAGCGAAGAGGAGGCGGTGTATGGCGCACTGGTGCTGGGGGTGCGCGACTATGTCTGCAAGAATGGTTTCAATGGCGCCATCCTTGGCCTCTCCGGCGGTATCGACTCGGCGCTGACCCTGGCGGTGGCGGTGGATGCGCTGGGTGCGAACCAGGTGGAGGTGGTGATGATGCCGTCGCGCTACACCGCCGATATGAGTAATGAGGATGCGGCAGAGCAGGCGAGAATCCTCGGCGTGGAGCACCGCACGATCCCCATTGAGCCCGCTTTCAAAGCCTTTCTCGGCATGCTGGAGCCGGAGTTTGCCGGGCGGCCAGCGGATGTCACCGAGGAGAATATCCAGGCGCGCTGCCGTGGTGTCATCCTGATGGCGATCAGCAACAAGAAGGGGCGCATCCTGCTCACCACCGGCAACAAGAGCGAGATGTCGGTGGGTTATGCCACCCTCTATGGCGACATGGCCGGCGGCTTTGCGCCGATCAAGGATGTGCCGAAACTGCTGGTCTACCGGCTTTGTGAATATCGCAACCGCCTCTCGCCAGTGATCCCGCAGCGGGTGATCGAGCGCCCGCCGTCGGCGGAGCTGGCGCCAGGCCAGAAGGACAGCGATTCGCTGCCCGATTATGCGGTGCTTGATCCGGTCCTGGAGCGCTATGTGGAACAGGACCAGAGTCCGACACAGATCATCGCCGCCGGATTCGAGGCGGCG
>AASF01000251.1 GCA_000168735.1 Candidatus Endoriftia persephone str. Hot96_1+Hot96_2
ACTCTTTTTCACAGTATTTGCATTTGAGCGCGATATCATTGGCGCGTTTTCGCACGGCAAAGCTGGATGAAACCGGTTCGGCATGGCTGATACAGTTGCTGTTCGGGCAGACCAGCACATTGTCGATGCGCTCCGGCAGACTTGGGCGCGATTTACCCACCACTTCATAGTTGTCGATACGGTTAACCGTGGCTTGCGGCGCATACAATGCCAGTTGATCTACTTGATCTTCACTCAAAAAGGTATTTTCGATTTTGATCAGATCTTTGCGGCCCATCTCGCCAGAAGGCAGGTTCAGACCAATGGTGATGCGCTGATCCGTTTCGGTCAGCTTGAACAGACTCAACAGCTTAAAACCGATCTGGGCGGGGATATGGTCAATTACCGTGCCGCGTTTAATAGCTTCAACCTGCAATTTATTATCGTGTGTCATCTCTATTTCCCCTTACAGTACCAGATCGCGATTCAGAACCAGTGCCAGTAACGCCTGGCGAGCGAAAATCCCGTTGCCTGCCTGCTGGAAGTACCAGGCGTGTGGCGTTTTATCAACATCCGTCGCAATCTCATCAACACGCGGCAGCGGATGCAGCACTTTCATATTGGCTTTGGCGTTGTGGAGATCGCTGGCGCGAAGAACAAACTGCGCTT
>AASF01000250.1 GCA_000168735.1 Candidatus Endoriftia persephone str. Hot96_1+Hot96_2
TGCCGACCACTTCAAACAGATCAATGACCAACACGGCCATTCGGCGGGGGATCAGGTACTGCAGGAGCTGGCCCGGCGCCTGCGAGAGCAGCTGAGGGCGAGTGATCTGGCGATCCGCTACGGCGGCGAAGAGTTCACCCTACTCCTGCCCCACACCACGCTGAAAGAGGCACTGCGGCTAGCGGAGCGGATTCGCCAGAGTGTGGAGCGCGAACCGGTGCGGTTGGAGAGCGGCCAGACAATCCCGATCAGGGCTCTCGGTCGGCGCCGCGCAGAGCCTGCCACCAGCAACCGATCTACAGCCCGACCTGGAGAGCATCGCCAAGGCCCTGCTGGACAACGCGGATCAGGCGCTCTATCTAGCGAAATCGAACGGCCGCAACCGGGTTGAGTGCATAAATCCCCAGGCGCGGAGCTAGTTGTCATAATCAAGAATACTCTCGCCGGCCCTCAGGCCAGCCTCACCCTGCTGCCTTGGTGGCTCACCACTCAGCGCCTCGTCCACTGGACTCAATACCCGCCAGATCGCACCGCCAACCCGATCCATCTGACTCCCCAGCTCGGCCTGCACCCCCTCCAGCAGCTCATTGCTCTCTTCATCCACGCCAACGCGCCGCTCCAGCTTCTGATAGGCGCTGAGGCAGGGGTTCTCATCCCCAACCCCAACATCGCCAAACGCCACCAGCAACAGCGCGGGGTTGGAGATCCCCAGTGCCACGCCGGCGATCGCTTTCAAAACACTCAGCTTGGTCGGGTTGATCTGCGGATCATGCAGCGGTCCGCTCACCGCCACCGGATTAGCGAAGGAG
>AASF01000249.1 GCA_000168735.1 Candidatus Endoriftia persephone str. Hot96_1+Hot96_2
GGTGGTTAAGCAGAAGCTGTTCTGCAGCAGGTTCAATGATGGGGCATCGCCTCCCTAGGCTGCAGATGCTGGGCGGATCAAATGCTTTGCCAACGGCAGGATGTCGCGCTGACGCTCCCGTAGTGGCGGCAGCAGCAGTGGGAAGACATTAAGACGGTAGAAAAGATCCTCGCGGAAGCGGCCAGCGGGCGACCTCTTCGCGCAGATTGCGGTTGGTGGTGGCCAACACCCGCACATCAAGTTCGATAATGCGGCGGCCACCCAGGCGCTCCAATTCCCGCTCCTGCAGTACTCGCAGCAGTTTCGCCTGCAACGCCAGACTCATCTCGGAGATCTCATCCAGCAGCAGGGTACCACCCTGGGCCTGCTCAAACTTGCCGGCGGTGGACTGATAGGCGCCGGTGAAGGCGCCCTTTTCATAGCCAAACAGCACCGCTTCGAGCATGCTTTCAGGAATCGCGGCACAGTTGATGGCGATGAAGGGGCCGTCCCGGCGCTGCGAACTGTTGTGGCTGTAGCGGGCGAAGACCTCTTTGCCGGTGCCACTCTCACCCTGCACCATCACCGTGACATCGCTGACCGCCACGCGACGTGCCAGCGCAAGCACCTCAATGCTGCGTAGATCCTCCGCCACCGGCCCACTGCCGGCGCTGGCTGAAGTATCGATGATGGTACTGGCCACCTTGTTGAGCAGCAGCTCCGCCTCGAAGGGTTTCACCAGATAGTCCACCGCACCGTCACGCATCGCATCGACCGCCTTCTCGATCGTGCCGTAGGCGGT
>AASF01000248.1 GCA_000168735.1 Candidatus Endoriftia persephone str. Hot96_1+Hot96_2
GCTTGTTGTTTAGGTTGTTGCTCTCAGTGACCCGATGGATGAGTAGTATATAAGCAAATGCTAAATTAGCAAGACTTTTTTATCACAGCGATAAATTATTTCTTTTGGGCATTGTCTGCCGGCAGGTTTTTATTTACCTGAATTGGGGCGCGTTGATAGCTCGCTCTGTTCGATCAGTTGGGCCAGTAGTTCGCTGCCGCGGCGGGTCACTTTTCTGCACAGGCGTTTGTTCAGGTTACGTATGCCCATCTGCTTGAGGATCTCTTCGCAGATCTGCCCTCCGGCCTCCTGTTCTAGTGTCTCGTGGTAGCGCGAGGCCAATTCCCGGATCTGTTTGTTGCCGCCTTTCTGCGGAGCTTTTCCCGCCACTAGCCCGAGTGCCGCCGCCCCGCCAGTGAAGACGCCGCAGGTGGACTAAATGTTGCCCATGCCACCACACAATCCGCTGACAACGCCGGCAATCTCGGCCTTGGCGCCGTCGGGATAAACGTCGCTCATGGCGAGCATGATCGCTTCGGAACAGCAGTAACCCTCGGTGAAATAGTGAGCGGCGC
>AASF01000247.1 GCA_000168735.1 Candidatus Endoriftia persephone str. Hot96_1+Hot96_2
GATCCTGCTGCTCTCCCAGTGCGGAGATTCGCCAACCCTCCGGTCGAGCGCGTTGGATACTGCGGCCGCTGCGCAAGCGGCTTGGCAGGGCGTGAAAGATCACATCGCCCAATGGGTGCTGGTAGTAGCTGGCGGCCCAGCGCAGCAGCTTGAGATCCGGCTCCAGCAGCAGGGGGCTCTCGTCAAGCTGTTGCAGGGCGGGCTTCAGCCGTGAGTGGTCGACCGCCGATTCGCTGCTGTTCTCAAGCAGGATGGCGCAGCGCTTTTGGCGGCCAAATGGCACCAGAAGACGCACCCCAGGTTGCGCCTGGAAGGGGGCAGGGTCTGGCGGGAGATAGTCGAAGCTCTGATCGAGCGGACCGGGCAGGACGACGCGGAGAAAGCGCTGAGGTTGCATGAGGCGGAGCCTAGCATGGCCTGTTGTTTTTTCGCCAAAAAACCTCGCCACGCTTGAGTGTCGAGAGGACGCTTATCCACACTTCCTGTGGATAAAGTTGTGGATTTTCTCTGTGAAAAACTCCTAAGGTCGCGAAAACAAAGGCTTTCGGGAAATTGCTCGATTATTGGTCAAAAATGTTAATCCATAAAT
>AASF01000246.1 GCA_000168735.1 Candidatus Endoriftia persephone str. Hot96_1+Hot96_2
GCTTTGTTAATTCTGTAAGATCTGGTGGAATACTTAAATCGGAAAGAAGGGTATCTCTGATTAAGTACATCACTTTTACATCTGAAACATTCAATGGATAACTAGCTTTATTCTGACGTTTTAACAACTCTACAAAAAACAAATAGATCATTTCGCCAGCTTTGAGTTTCAGATAAAAATCACCAAGCGGACTATGGGCATTCAATGCAATAATCCCTGCCGCAATAGCTTGTATTTCTGGTGAGATGATTTCATCATATAAATAAGGTTGATTTCCTGATATAATATTTTGCAGCAGCAGATGTTCCGTTCCCTTATTGATCAGCTCTTTTAATAAATCGGTATTTACAATGATCATCATCGTATTGATCTTTGTTCCTGCCGGAATAGAAATTTCAACATCAATATCAGACGAAGACACCTGAACAGCAGGAAATGACCTGGGATCACCACCAGGAAATACATTGCGGAAACTAAAAATGACTTCATTTCTCCGCACATCTGCA
>AASF01000245.1 GCA_000168735.1 Candidatus Endoriftia persephone str. Hot96_1+Hot96_2
ACGTAAACGTAAACGTAAACGTAAACGTAAACGTAAACGTATGCGAAAGACGTAAACGTAAACGTAAACGCAAACGCAAACGTAAGCGTAACCGTAAACGCATACGTAAACGTAAACGTAAACGTAAACGTAAACGTAAACGTAAACGTAAACGTAAACGTAAACGTAAACGTAAACGTAAACGTAAACGTAAACGTAAACGTAAACGTAAACGTAAACGTAAACGTAAACGTATACGTAAACGTAAACGTAAACGTAAACGTAAAAGTAAACGTAAACGTAAGC
>AASF01000244.1 GCA_000168735.1 Candidatus Endoriftia persephone str. Hot96_1+Hot96_2
GCTTTCCAAAAGATGGGTCACTGAATATAAGTTGGATAGCATTGTTTCTACAGATGGAGACGGTGATCGCCCACTTGTGAGTGATGAACACGGAAACTGGTTGCGTGGAGATGTAGCCGGAATTCTCTGTGCCCGTTTTTTAGGGGCAAAGCATATCGTAACACCGGTCAGCAGCAATACCGCAGTTGAAATATGCGGCTGGTTTGATGGGGTAGAACGTACGCGTATCGGATCTCCATTTGTGATAACTGAGATGGAGGCCTTAATAACAGACGGCAAGACAGAGGTTGTTGGCTATGAGGCCAATGGCGGATTCCTGTCAGGTGATCGCCTAGTCTATAACAACCATGGATTAGACCCCCTTCCCACCCGGGATGCAATGATCGTGATCTTGAGTATCCTGACGTTTGCAAAAGAAAGGGGGGTGCCCATTTCTGAATTACTGGATCTGCTTCCCTCCCGATTTACATATAGTGATCGGCTAAGGGATTTTCCAACGGATCTTAGCCAAAGGCTTCTTGCCGATTTTCTTTCGGATGATTCTGACCGTAATCGAATCGAAATAGAAAAGGTCTTTGGTGACGCGTTTGGCAGAGTTAAGAAGCTCGATGATACCGATGGCTTACGCATTACTTTCGAGCAGGCCGAG
>AASF01000243.1 GCA_000168735.1 Candidatus Endoriftia persephone str. Hot96_1+Hot96_2
GCCCTTGGTTGGCGCGCAGGCCGAAGCCCTCGAAGCTGACTCTGTCGCCGAAGACGATGCGCAGGCTGGAATGGAAGTTCGGGTCGGCCTGTTCCTGTTGTGGTGCATCGCGGCCCACCACCACCAGATCCGGGGTGCCGGTGACAGCGGTTTCTGGCAGTTCGCGTGGCCGGATGCGGCCGTAGGGGATGCGGACCTCGCCGTTCAGCTCGGTTTGTTCCTTGGTGTGCAGGATCAGCAGATCTGGCGATACATGCACCTCCGCCTCGGGGATGTTCAGCGCCACCCAGTCTTTACCCTGCAGCTTGAGTCGGGTGAGATAACCCTCGGCCGGTTCGATGCGGGTCTCACCCTCCAGGGTCAGGGTTCCTCCGCCGGAGCGTACCCTGCCCTTTATCTCCAGCCGTTCCAGACTCGGTGCCTTCAGGCTCAGGCCCAGTTCGCGCAGCTCCAGCCCGAGTTCCGGGATATCCAGGGCTCCCTCTTTCAGCTCCGCTTTGCCCTTGAGTTTGGGTCTGGCCAGGCGCCCGGCCAAGGTGAAATCAAGATCGATGTAGCCCGCTACATTCTGCAACTGTGGTGCCATTGCCGAGGCCAGGCTCAGGTCGTTGATGCGTGCTTTAAGCTGGCCGGCCAGGGGTTGCTTGTCCGGGGCAAGTGCCGACAGTTTCAGTCCGGGCAGGCGTATTTCTCCGTCGATCTCCCCCAGGTCGGCCAGTGGTATGCCAATTTCGGCATGGGCACCCGTGGCATCCAGCT
>AASF01000242.1 GCA_000168735.1 Candidatus Endoriftia persephone str. Hot96_1+Hot96_2
GTTGATACCAACAAAATCTTCCACTTCGTTGCGGTTGCAACCATCTTGGCAAGGCGCCGGACAAACGCGACCCATCATCGACGGGAAGGGGTTGGACGAGGTCGCACGTCTGAAGGCGTACTCTTTCCACTCCATACCCTCTTCAGGCTTCTCTTCTTCACGCACGATAGCCAACCAGCTACGAATGTCGTGACCAGAGGGGCAACTGCCCTGGCAGGGCGGGGTACGCTGAATATAGGTAGGACACTTGTAGGAGGTATCCTCCATGAAGATCTTATCTGTCCAATCGTCGTAGGCGGCATCGCCATCTTCAAAACGGCGCCAGGTGATGTCTTTGTTCATCTCTTCGCTAGGAGTTGCCATGGTTGAGTCTCCTTTACCTATATAATTTTGTGAGTGCCGGCTTGCTTATGCTTCGACCGACAGAATTATTCGCTAGTCGCTAAATCTCAATCGTCATCTTCGCCGTAACCGGGAGCCTCTTCCGGCGGAGTCTTACGGTTGAGGACGATCGCATTGCTCACCAGTTGGTGAACACTGACGATCTGGTACATGTCCATACCGTAGTAGGGCAGCACCTTGGTAAACTGGCTCTTGCAGATCGCGCAGATCGCCGCCATGTGGGTCACACCCTTCTCGTCCATGACGTTGCGCAGTGCATTCATGCGCGGCAGCGCACCCTTGACGCGAATCTCCATCAGATCATCGGTCAGCAGACCACCACCACCACCGCAGCAGTAGGTACGCTCATGGATGGTGTCCCACTCCATGTCGTAGTAGTTGTTGCAGACCGCCTTGATGACATTACGCGGAATCTCAAACTGGCCGCCAGGTTTGTCGCCCATGCGTGAGGCGCGGGCCACGTTGCAGGAGTCGTGAAAGGTGAGCGTCATATCGTCATTTTCCGACTTGTTGAGCTCGAGTGTTCCTTTCTGAATCTCATCCCAGGTAAATTCGCAGATATGCTGCGGCACCGGATAGTCGGGATCTAAGAAATCGAACGGTCCTGCCAGGGTATTGAGAAAGCTGTAGGCAACGCGCCAAGCGTG
>AASF01000241.1 GCA_000168735.1 Candidatus Endoriftia persephone str. Hot96_1+Hot96_2
TGAGCGCGGCGAAGAGGAACCCGAGCGGTTCAGGTTGGCGCCGTCGGCGAATACGCGTTGCGGGTATTGCAGCAACAGCCGAGCCTTGAGGTATACATCCGGGGGCGATAATCGCGTCCCGTACGGTACCGTCATGCAGGTGATGGCCGGCCTGCAGCAGGCGGGTATCAGCTCGGTAGGGCTGATTACCGAGGCACCGGATGAAAGCTGAGTTCGATCAGTGGCGTAACCTGGCCGGGCCCGTGAGCTCAGCCGTTGTGTTGCACGCCGTCATCGGTTTTGTGTTGCTGGTGGGGTTTAGTTTTACCCAGCCCACACCGGACAGCTTTGAATTGCCACCGACCATGCAGGCCAGCTTGCGCATAGAACCCCAGCCGAAGGCGGCACCTCAACCTGAGCCAAGGCCAGAACCGGAGCCAGCTCCGCAGCCTGAACCAGAGCCAGAACCGGAGCCTGCTCCAGAACCTGAGCCAACGCCTGGAGCCGGAACCAGCGCCACAACCCGAGCCGGAGCCAACGCCCGAACCGGAACCAGCGCCACAACCCGAGCCGGAGCCAACGCCCGAACCGGAACCGGCACCACAACCCGAGCCGGAGCCAGCGCCCGAGCCGGAACCAGCACCACAACCCGAGCCGGAGCCACAACCCGACCCGGTGTCGACTGAAGATGCATTCAGCGACTTGCTGGCAGGGCTGGATGAAGAGGATGCTGTCATTGAGCAGCAGCAGGAGCAGGTCGAACAGCGTCGGGAAACACAGCAGCGTATCGCTTCGGTGACCGATGACTACCAAGGGACGTATTGGGCAGCAGGTTCAGCGTGCCTGGTCACGGCCCATGGAGCTTAGAGTGATGGATTTGCGCGACCGGGAAACGGTGGTGCGCATTAACCTGCTGCCAACCGGG
>AASF01000240.1 GCA_000168735.1 Candidatus Endoriftia persephone str. Hot96_1+Hot96_2
CGCCAGATCTGGAGCGGTAGCACCCGTGGCGGGTGGGCTCACGCCTGAGCGCCTGGCCGGGCTGCTGTTGGCCGCCGATGACGGCGATAGCCACGACTATCTGACACTGGCCGAGGAGATGGAGGAGCGAGACCCCCACTATGCATCTGTGCTCGGCACCCGCAAACGGGCTGTCTCTGGCGTGCCCGTCACCGTTGAGGCCTATAGCGATGCGCCCCATGATGTGGCGCTGGCCGATGCCGTGCGCCGGGTGGTTCGTCGCCCCGCCTTTGGCGACCTGGTCGATGACCTGCTCGACGCGCTGGGCAAGGGCTACAGTGCGGTGGAGCTGCTCTGGCGGCGTGACGGCAGCCAGTGGCTGCCCGACTATGCCTGGCGCGACCCGCGCTTCTTCGTCTGGTACCGGGCCAGCGGACACAGCCTGCGCCTGCTCGACGAGGCAGACCCCAACGGGGTCGAGTTGCCGCCCTACAAGTTCATCATCCACACCCCGCGCCTCAAGTCGGGGCTGCCGGCACGCGGCGGGCTGGCCCGCCTGGCCGCCTTCTCTTATATG
>AASF01000239.1 GCA_000168735.1 Candidatus Endoriftia persephone str. Hot96_1+Hot96_2
TCAATAAGGTGCTTGTTGGCCACATCTATGAATATCCAGCTGAATCCACATTTACGTCCCTGGCATCACATGCCGAGCAATTGCGTGCCACGATGACCTTGCAGCAGGAATCCTATGATGCCTTTGCAGCCATGGTTCGCTTGGACCGGGCAGGATGGACGATTTATTCCGGCGAACGGATAGACGAGCTGATCCCCAGGAATCGGTTGGCACTGGATAACGGGGAGACGCTGCAGAACTGGCTCGACTACGTACGCGTGCGAGACCAGATTGAAGCCTTGGGCCTGGGCAGGCTTGCCGATGGTGTGGAACGCAGTGAATTCGAGATTGAGCAGGTCGAGGATGCGTACCAGGCGGGCATATTCGATGTATTGGCGAGAGAGATACTGCGGGAAGATCCAGAACTTGGCCGGTTCTCCGGTCATTCGCAGGAGGCCCTGCAGGAAAAGTTCAAGGAGTACGACAACAGGCTCAAACTGCTGCAGTGTGAGCAGATCGCCTGGAAGATCGATCAAACCAAGATTCCAGCCGGAAATATGGCGGCGCGCGTCAGTGAACGCACCGAGAGGGTTCTGCTGGAACATGAATGCG
>AASF01000238.1 GCA_000168735.1 Candidatus Endoriftia persephone str. Hot96_1+Hot96_2
CGAATTCGCCCTGATCAAAACGAGCGATCTGCACTAATGCAATATCTGGATTTTGACGATTTGGTTCAGGTATATGGTCAGTATCTATCATCAGAAACCCTTCCAATACACCTTGAATGCTCTCAAGAGATTCTCGATCGCGCGGGACCACTGATCTGACTCTGTAGCTGTGCTACTCGTTCGGAAAATACACCCCGATTATCAAGATCTTCCAAGGCAGTGATCTGAATCTTTTTCCTGTTAAGCTCAAGAGAACTGGCCACCTTTCACCTTTAGGTCTCGACGAAACCCAAGCGAAAATTTCGTGTTGAAGATCGCTCAGATCAACCGCACCTTCCACACTGACTACTAATCGTAAATCATCAACGTAACGGCAATAATCATGAACCGTGAAAACCGGCCTATTGCCAATACTGGCACCGATTGCGCCTCCAATAGATTGGTCGAAATCAAGCAGATAAGCATTCGCGAAGAAACCGGCGGAAACCAATCCTTGTGGGAATCCTTCACCAAGTTCGATACCAATAGCTGATGCGGTATTACGTGCTACTGTGTTCCACTTCCAGTCAAGTATTTGCTTGACCCTAATCCAGAAATTGTCGCGCTCCGGGGGTGAATCTACGGGGACCAGTTTGTTGCATCGTTCCAAGAGAAGCGCGCGATCT
>AASF01000237.1 GCA_000168735.1 Candidatus Endoriftia persephone str. Hot96_1+Hot96_2
TCAAACCCTAGTGCGCTTTGCCAACAAAAGCGCCTCGATACTGGTTGCGCAGGGATGTGGCCTCCCGCGGCCTAGACATCGACGCTTTGGACGCCGTCATCAACTACCATCTCTCCCGTGAGTTAGAGGTGCATGTTCACCGTATCGGTCGCACCGGACGCGCAGGCAGCAAAGGCATCGCCTGTACTTTGTATAATGACAAAGAGAGATACAAAGTTGAAGCACTGGAAGAGTACCTAGATCAGCGCATTGTTGCCTCGCCCTTGCCGCCATTCAGCTTGCTGGAGCAACCCACCTATAAGCCACCCATGGTGACCCTACAAATTGATGGTGGCAAAAAGCAGAAAGTGAGACCCGGCGATATTCTCGGCGCACTCACAGGAAAAAACGGCATTGCTGGTAAACAGGTCGGCAAAATTCATATTTTCGATAACTGGGCTTATGTGGCCGTCAGTGGAGATGCGGCTCAAACGGCATTAATAAAATTAGGCGAGGGAAAACTGAAGGGGCGTACGTTTCGTGTGAGACGGATACGGGGGTAGGGGGCAGAGCTTCCGGGGCAGAGTCGATTGTGATTTCACTGGAGGGTGGC
>AASF01000236.1 GCA_000168735.1 Candidatus Endoriftia persephone str. Hot96_1+Hot96_2
CTTTGGATTTTGTGGCACCGATCAACGCGGCATAACGTCTTTTTAGGTGGCTTTGTGATTGCTATCACGCTTATTTCTGGGGGGGATCTGGCGCTGTGAGGACTATCAACTTCACGCATTTTGTAGATGAATTGGGGCGGACTTTGCGCTAGGCAGATCCTCTGCGCTGTCTATCCCGCAACCGATGCACCATGTGATCGAACACTAACTTCTGCCCGGCATCCAGCCCCATGTCCAATGTCAAAATTTGTGGACAAGGTTCCTGAATGGTGTGGGGTATGGGGCTGCTGCCCATCCGCGAAAGCAGTCTTCACTGCCTTGACCGTACGATACTTTGCTTTCCAATTCCCAGAAATTGTGCAAGGGGGCGCCAGCATCGGTCGGCGCAACACCAGGAATAATCTGGCACGCCCCGGCTCCCAGATCAATCATGGTTTTTTCATCAATATTGTCTAGAATGCCGAAGGTATTTCAGCGGTAAATAAAGGGCAAAGGACGTGAACAAGAGATCCGGCAAAGACGACGAGAAGATGAAAAAGGCCAAGAAGAAGGTGGTGAACAAGAAGGTCAGCAAGAAGAAAGCGACGAACAAGGCC
>AASF01000235.1 GCA_000168735.1 Candidatus Endoriftia persephone str. Hot96_1+Hot96_2
TCATGCCGATACGCCCCATGTAGCAGTTGGCAACCTGGTAACGCACCCGGTCGATGGGGTGGCTGCCGGAGAGCTCCTCATAGATCCGGGGGTGGGTCTTGCCAAAGTTGATGGCGGTGTAGCCGCCATCCAGGGTTGCCTGTTTTTGCTTGATGATATCCGCCTCGATGGTGGCGGCCAGGTGATTGGCCTGACCGGTGAGATCCGCCGCCGAATGGTAGTCGCTACCCTCGTGTTTGAAGGCTGGATTGCGTAGGTAGGCCCAGAGTACGGTCACCATGCCCAGTTCGTGGGCGGCCTGGAAGGCCTCGCTGATCTCTGTGATCTGGCGGCGCGACTCGGCTGAGCCGAAATAGACCGTGGCGCCCACCGTCGCTGCCCCGAGGTCGAAGGCCTGTTCCACACTGGCGAACAGAGTTTGGTCGTAGATGTTGGGATAGGTGAGCAGCTCGTTGTGGTTGAGCTTCACCAAGAAGGGGATCTTGTGGGCATATTTGCGGCCGACCGAGCCGAGCACGCCCAAGGTGGAGGCCACCGCGTTGCAGCCCCCTTCGATGGCGAGCTCAATGATTTTCTCCGGGTCGAAATAGATCGGATTGGGGGCGAAGGAGGCGCCGCCCGCATGCTCCACCCCCTGGTCCACTGGCAGAATGGAGAGATAACCGGTACCGTTGAGCCGGCCGTGGTTGAACATGGNCTGAAGATTTCGCAACACGCCGAGCTTGCGGTCAGATTGGGCCACCAACCGGTCGATGAAGTCCGGCCCCGGCAGGT
>AASF01000234.1 GCA_000168735.1 Candidatus Endoriftia persephone str. Hot96_1+Hot96_2
GCGGCGCGAATCGCCCTTGATCAGTGGTCGACCTGGCTGGCGCATTCTGGATTATCAATCTGCTCGTGCTGGGCTTCCTATTCGGCGAGCGGGCAATCAAAAACCTGATGCCGTTGTTCGAGAGGCTGCTGTCATCGAAGGTCGGCAAATGACCGATGCGACATTCGCCATTGCTCAGAAGAGTGTGGTCATAGGCGATCCTCTCAACCCGAATAATTGCCGATTTTCAGCAGGGGCCGTTCGCAAAGTCTTCCCAGTGATGGGCCACCGGGGGCCCCTGGTGAAAATAGTATTTGGCGGTTTGTGACGATCACC
>AASF01000233.1 GCA_000168735.1 Candidatus Endoriftia persephone str. Hot96_1+Hot96_2
GATCATGCGGGTGGGGATGTTGCGGCCACCAAGTTTCTGCACCGCTTCAAACTTTAGCTGCCGACCGCCTGTGGGGTCATTGCAGCCGTAGGTGATGGAGAGCGGGATGCCGTCGCCGCGGATCTGCTGCTGCAGCTTGCTCCAGCTGACCTTGGCGTTGGGTTTGGGCAGGGAGGTGATGGTGATGAGCGCAGTTTTGCCTTCACCCTGGCGTGCGGTGATGTGGTGGGTGTAGTCATCGATCAACGAGTTGGCTTCGAGCAGATCCTGGTTGTTGAAGTCAGAACCCATCCAGGCATCGTGCATCATCGCCGGGGAGATGGCGATCTGACGGCGTAACTTAGGGAGAAACATCGAGAGCTGGTCGCCGATCTTTAAAAATACCGTGCCCTTGGTCTTGCGTGGCGAGAGTATCTCCATGCGGAAACGGTTGTTGGGATAGTCGTCGTGGCTGACAAACTCCATGGTGCGCTGCCAATCGGGGCGGATGATCTCGAGCTTATATTGGGCGATAGTGCCGCTGGAGCGCATCAGTGTCTCGCTCTTCTGCAGCAGCGCGATCGCCTCCGGGTCGCTCTGTTCTGCAGCTAGCGGCCAGCAGAGAAGGAGTAGAAGTGCAGTTAGCAGGATGCGGCTGTAGGTCATCGCCAGGTCTCCAGATCAGAACGGTTGTGTGGCCGCTTGGCCGCGCAATATAAGAATAGTCTGCTTGGCTATTATAAGCCGACTTTATGATCCTGCCGCTAGCGGCTGCTGTGGAGGCGGTTCATCGCCTGTGGCAACTCGCCCTGAATCAGGAGCTCGAGGCAGTCAGCGGCCTTGTCGATGGCATCCTCGATCTCGCTACGCTGCT
>AASF01000232.1 GCA_000168735.1 Candidatus Endoriftia persephone str. Hot96_1+Hot96_2
GATCACCGGCCAACCGCGCTGCCGGGCGGTCTCGGCCAGGCTTGGGTCCGGGTCCACCGCCACCGGGTGGTCGACCTGTTCCAGCAGCGGTAGGTCGTTGTGTGAGTCGCTGTAGAACCAGCTGTCGCGCAGGTCGAACTGGTGGTCTGCCATCCACTGCTGCAGCCGCCGGACCTTGCCCGCCTGGAAGCAGGGTTCCCCCGCCACTTCGCCGGTGTAGTGGCCGTCGATCTGCTCCGGTTCGGTGGCGATCAGCTGCTGCACGCCGAAACGTTCAGCGATCGGGCGGGTGACAAACGAGTTGGTGGCGGTGATAATTAGCAGCTCATCACCGGCCTTGCGATGTCTCTGCAGCAGCGCTTGTGCCGCATCGCTGATGATCGGATCGATTTTCTGCGTGAGAAACTCCTCCCGCCAAGCCTGCAGCTGTTCTGGTGCATGCTCGCGCAGAGGGCGCAGGGAGAAGCGCAGGAACTCGAAGATGTCGAGCCGACCCTCCTTGTACTCCTTATAAAATCGCTCGTTTTCCTGTTCGTAGTAGTCGCCGTCGACTATGCCCTGTTCCACCAGGAAGCGGCCCCAGAGATAGTCGGAATCACCCAACAGCAGGGTGTTGTCGAGGTCGAAGAGGGCGAGCGCCATAGGTCAGTCCTGATCTTGTGCGGAGGAAGTCGGAAAACACTACAGGGAAACGTTGTTTATAAAGCAAAAGAACTGATCCTTGTGGCGGCTTGCCGGTTCAC
>AASF01000231.1 GCA_000168735.1 Candidatus Endoriftia persephone str. Hot96_1+Hot96_2
GATCACATCATTGCCGGTCAGACAAAGCAGCCGCTCAACCCAGCGTTCAACCCCCAGATTTGCCAACAACTGACTATCCTCGGCATTGCCCTGCACCGCCAGATAGCCGCGCTGTTTGGCGAGATGGATTGCCGACTCCCGCGTATCAACCACCACAAACGGGTTCATCTCCTCTGCCAAGCGCTGCGCCACCACCTCACCCACGCGCCCAAAACCGCACAGGATGATGCCGACCCGCTTGCGCTCCACCTCAGAGTAGACCCGCAGTGAGCGCACCTCGTGCATCTTTTCACCAAAACCGGAGACGATGATCGAGGTGAAAAAGGCGATCACACCAAGTCCCGAGATAATCAACACCAGGGTGATGACCCGCCCCTCGATGGTCTGGGGCGTGATATCGCCGTAGCCCACCGTCGACATGGTCACCACCGCCCAGTAGAGACTGTCAACAAAGGAGTTGAACTGAAGGCCGGATGACTCGAACTCAAAAAAGAAGAAGGCGGTGGCGGCGGTAAAGGTGATAAAGGCCATGAAGATGAGCAGCGTCAGCAACTCAGTGCGCTTCTCTGACAACACCTTGACGAATCCACTGATACTGCGGGTGTAGCGAAACAGCTT
>AASF01000230.1 GCA_000168735.1 Candidatus Endoriftia persephone str. Hot96_1+Hot96_2
TTGATCAAATCGTTCGCACGGGAATCGAGTGAATCGGAGCGGTTTCAAAAACATACCGCCGATGTTCTCCGGTTGCGAACACATCAACTCAGGCTGCAGGCAATTCTGGCCCCCGTACTACAATTGCTTGCGTCGGCCGGAATTTTGCTTGTGCTTTGGGTCAGCAGTGAACACCTATTGGAGGGTAAGCTTTCCGTTCCGGATCTAATCAGCCTCTTAATGTATGGACTGCTGTTTGCCCGTCCAGTGAGCGGCCTAGCCAATTTGTACGGACAGGTTCTGCAGGCAAGGGGGGCGTCGGATCGTCTGCTGAAAATCTTTTCCATTTCACCGGAGCCCGACGATGAAAACATGGCGGATATGCCATTGGTCAGGGGCAAAATTTTATTTCGTGATGTCCAATTCCATTATCCGGGCAGACCAGATACCCTCAAAAATTTGAATTTATGTATCAGTGCCGGTGAAACTGTGGCCATTACCGGGCTTAACGGTGCGGGAAAGAGTACGATATTTCACTTGTTGATGCGGTTTTCAGACCCACAGGCGGGCAGCATTCAGATTGATGGTATCGATCTTCGTGATGTCAGCCTGGCGAGCCTGAGGCAGCAGATCGGACTTGTGACGCAGAACACATTACTTTTCAGTGGGACGGTGGCAGAGAATATCAGTTATGGCAGGATTGATGCGGGTGAAGAAGATCTTGA